>PSLF01000014.1 GCA_040289475.1 Acidimicrobiia bacterium
TCACCGAATTCAGCAGTTGGTCGGCACAGCCGCAGAATACGGAAGAAAGGTGTGCTTTGTCGGGAAATCTGTCGAGCGGAATGTCGAAATTGCCGTCAAAGCTGGGAAGTTGGTGCTACCCGAGGAGTCTGTGATTTCCGTTAGCGAGCTGGGGCGTATTAGCCCGTGGATGACGTGTATTGTTTGCACTGGCTCTCAAGGGGAGCCGTACTCGTCACTCGCACTCATGGCATCTGGAGAACATCCTACAATCGAAATTTCGCCCGGAGACACCATCCTGGTTAGCTCACATCCCATCCCTGGAAACGAACCAGCGGTTTATCGAGTGATAGACATGTTGTACGCGAAAGGCGCGGAGGTGCTGTACTCGGAGGTGTGTCCGGAGGTACATGTATCTGGACATGCAGCATCGGAAGATCTCAAGATCGTGATTTCGCTAGCGTCTCCCCGGCACTTCACGCCGATCCACGGAGAGCACAGACATCTCGTGGCAGCTGGGCAAATTGCTCAAGAAATGGGAGTACCGCCTTCAAACGTAATGATTGGATTAAACGGCGACAGCCTGGTCCTCGAAGATGGTGTTTTACGCATGGAAAGAAGCACGGTTCCGGCAGGAATTTGGTATGTCGACAGCGGCTCTGCAACAGCCGCTATTCGAGAGGATCACCTCTCCCATGAGGTTTTGCGAGAGCGATCGCAAATTGCGAGGGAAGGCGTCGTTGTCGTAGTAGTTACTGTTTCAGCCCAGACTGGTGAGTTAATGGGAGAAGTGGAAGTCGAGGGTAGGGGGGTTCGAAACGGAGCGATGGGGGGTAATGAATTGGAAGAGCTGAAGGCTCAGGTGGCAAGTGCTGTCGAAGAAACGGCCCGAAGAGGCGTAAGAGATTGGGGAACCTTGAAGCGGACAGTAAGAAGCACCGCCGGTCAATTTTTGAGAAAATCCGGAACGGGGCGGCCACTCGTGGTTCCAGTGGTAATAGAGGTTTGAGTCGTCCAGAGGGTATCCCGACTTTCGTCTAGCTATGCCCAATCTCAGGCTGGAGCATGATGGATAAACACGAAAACTCTATTCATCCGGTGGTCCTTTTCTTCATTCGTCACGCGGAGGCCATATGGACAAACAAGCGCCTTCCCGGTCGACTTCCTGGGGTAGATCTCAGTGAGCAAGGGTCGAGGCAGGCGGAGGATCTGGCAAAGCATCTTTCGGCGTTACCGATCTCTGAGATCAGGTCTAGTCCGTTAGAGCGCACAATGCAGACTGCCGAGCCACTAGCAAGAGCCCTTGGCATTCCAGTGATAGAGGACGCGGACCTATTGGAAGCCGAGTGCGGGGAGTGGGCGGGTAAAACTTTCAAACAGGTCGTGAGACTTCGGTCTTTTAGAAACCTCGTGAAAAATCCGAGCCTCAGGAGGCCACCGGGCGGAGAGAGCATCGTCGAAGTTCAAGCTAGAATGATGCGATTTGTCGAGGGAGTGTTAGCCAGACAGACTGAGCATAAAGGGATTGTTGCGGCCTTCTCCCATGCTGATCCAATCAAGGCGGTTGTGGCGGGTCTGTTAGGACTCCCACTTGAGTTGTATCGACGGATCGATATAGGTGTTGCCTCTGTCTCGACGTTTGTTGTTGGCGATGAGCCTCTGATGCTTTGCGCAAATGCTGACGGAGCAAGAGCTGTTTCGGCATACGAAACGTTCGTCGCATTGCAGACTTTTCGAAAGACGAGAGCCTAGGATTTAGTGCTCTGCCACACTCGAATTGGAACACTTTGAGCTGATTGGAGACCTTTGGAGCAACCATTGGAACTGAAACCCGCCGCCAAAATTGCCGTAGGCGCAACCGGCAAGCCTGGGAAGCGGACATTTTTTTTGATAGCTACTGGAAGCGAGGGCAGCCTCGTTGTCAAGTGCGAGAAGTTTCAGGTAGAGGCCTTAGCAGCTCGCCTGGACGAGCTTCTTGCCGGTATAGCAACCGAACTTGGTAAACCTCGACGGACCGATTTCGACAAGCTTCTCGAGGAAATCCAAGAGCCAGAAATTCCTGCTAGATTCGATTGGGTGGTAGGTGAGATCGGCATCGGATACGACCCAGAAGAAGACTTAATTTTGGTCGTGGCTCGCTCTGCAGAAGCAGAAGAGGGCGAGGTGCCGGAGGATAGCACGAGCCTTGATTTTGGTTTGCAACCCAGAAGCGAAGAATTCGAAATCGGAGATGAAACTTCTTCCGAAGAGGCTCGAATATGGATAACTCGAAGCCAGGCCGAAGTACTAGCCATCCAGAGTGCCGCTGTGGCTGCGGCGGGGAGAAAACTGTGTCCTTTTTGTACCATGCCGATCGACCCGGACGAAGGTCACGATTGCTTTGCACGCAACGGTCACAAAGAGGCCCGACTCGCTCCGGGCGGTGCCTGAGTATTCGGTAGCTTCTCGCGCGGTCTCTGCCGTGCTTCAACGACCTCCAGAGATTTGGTACTCAAAGAGCGAAAGCGCTCTCGCCAAAACGCCCATGGTTATAATTGGTGCTCTCACAAGAAGCACGAACAACGCACTGCTAGTGAGGATTGGAGATCCCCCTGGCATCTTAGCTATCTACAAACCTGTGCGCTCGGCACGCCCGCTGTGGGATTTCGACAAAAATTCGCTCCACAGAAGAGAGCGAGCAGCCTACCTAGTAGCGAGGGCTTTGGGATGGTGCTTCGTTCCCCCTACCATAATTCGTGACGGTCCCCTTGGTGAAGGCGCAGTACAGATTTACATCCCCCCTGTGCGGGCTGAGCAGTACTTTGAATTCGCTGACGACAGTCGATACTCGGAGGAACTTATGCGAGTATGCGTATTCGACTTCGCCATCAACAATGCCGACCGAAAAGCAGGTCACTGTATCATCGACAAGAAAGGGAGGTTGTGGGTACTCGACCATGGAACCTGTTTCCACCGAGACGACAAACTCCGCACTGTGATTTGGGAGTTCGCCGGAGCCCCGGTACCTCAAAGAATCTTGGAAGATGTAGCGGCTTTCGAGCATGATCTCGAGCGAGGCGAATCGCCTTCCAAAGTAGCGAGACAACTCGAGAATTTGCTCGACTTGTCCGAGATAGCTGCCTTAAAGCACCGACTTCACTGGCTTTTGGAGTCTGGACGGTTTCCAGAGACGCTTTCGGAACCTCCTCTCCCTTGGCCACCAATCTAGAAACCAATTCCTTTTGTTCTTCGGATGATCCTAAGCCCCAAACTATTTGATGCTATCGGTATCCGTCTAGAGACGGTAGAGGCACCTACGCAGAGGTGGAAAGCAATATTCTTCGACATCGCCCGCGCCCGAAAGCCATTCCGAGGGGAGATGGTAGACAAGTGGTAAAATTCCCAGATACGGTCGCTGCGGGCGGAGTCGGGGCGGCGCCCAACCCGGGGCGCCACTGCCCATAGGAGCAGCAAATATTGTCACATGCCCCAGCGCGGGTGGCCGCTAGGTCGCGCCAAAAAACGAAATTAACACGAACTTCCGACGGCGGACGCCGGCGACCGGGAAGCACAAAGACCCGGCGCCGCACCCGTCAACGTTGCAAGAAGAGCATCCGGAGCTTTCTTTCCACAGCTCTCAAATCCGTAAATTCGTCGCTCGGGTCGATTTCGCGCGAGGTATGGGGTTTTTCGTTTTTGGTGTTGTCTGGCTTGTCGGCATTACTTTTGTGGCTCCCTCAAGCTGCACCTGTGGCTTCTGCGCTACAGAGTGGAACTCTAGGCATGCTGGGGATCGCAGCCGAGGCGCTTCCTCTTGCTGGCTTTGCAGTGGGAGTGGAGTCATTAAGAGAGCGCGGCCGCCCCTTTAGGGTCGGTGTCACTCTTGCCGGACTTTTCATAACGTGTGCTGTTTTCGGCGCAACAATAACGGGAGGGCGTACCAGCGAGATCGGGGGCTGGCTAGGGACGAAATTAGCTGCGATTTTGATACAGAGCTTGGGTAGGCCTCTCGCCCTTGCTTTGTCTGTGTCGTCTGTATTAGCGCTTGGAGCTTGCGGGCTTGGTATTCCTGTCTGGAAGCCCGTTGCTGCTGGGGTGGGCTGGGCAGAAAGGGTCGTCCGACAGCGGCGGAGACGAAGGGGCAGCGCACACATTCCTTCAGACGAGAGCGGCAAGCTGTCTTCCGTAACCGAGCCGCGTAGCGAGCCTTCAAGTACGCGTTACCCGGAAAAAGTGTACGAACTTGCGACCGCAGTAAATAGCGAAGATAGCGAATGCGTTGTCGAACCGACAAAGCCAAAAGCATCCCCAGTAAATTCCACGGGCAGCGAGAACCGTGGAAATATTCGGGAATCGAATAAATTCCCTGATCAACTCACGCTGAGGCTAGGAGATGCCAAGTCAAGCTTTCCAGTTACTTCATATCCACTTCCGCCTGTGAGTCTTTTGCGAGAGGGCTCTGGAGCCGCCCCCCACAAAAGCTCTCTGGAAGAAGTAGGACGGGTGCTAATTGAAACGCTGCGCCAGTTCGATGTCGAGGCTTCCCTTTCCGGAATTACCCCAGGGCCAACAGTTACCCGGTTCGAGGTCGAACTGGCTGCAGGCGTTAAAGTGGCCAAAGTAAAAAGTCTTTCGGACGACATTGCTTATGCTTTGGCCGCCGAAAGCGTGCGTATTCAGGCCCCAATTCCAGGGAAGTCAGCGATCGGAATCGAGATACCGAACCGGGAGCGGCGTCTAGTCACGGTAGGTGATGTCCTCGGATCTTCAGCGGGCAAAGATGCATCTCATCCTCTTGATTGCGCACTTGGTAAGGACATTTCCGGAAAGCCCGTCATGATCAACCTGGGAGAGATGCCGCATCTTTTGATAGCTGGGACTACAGGGGGCGGCAAGTCGTCCACTATCAATGCATTGGTGACATCGCTGATTATGCGTAACGGTCCCGAACAGGTGAGGCTGTTGTTGGTGGATCCTAAGCGTGTAGAGCTTGGCGTATACGACGGGATTCCGCACCTCCTGACTCGTGTGGTGACCAATCCAAAGAGGGCCAGCGAGGCATTGGGTTGGGTAGTAAGAGAGATGGAACTTCGATACGAAAAACTAGCAGAACTGGGGGCGAGAGATATCTCCAGTTACAACGCCTCGATCCTAAGTAATGGAGGAAAGCTCAAGGGCGAAACGTTCGAGCACAACGTTATGGGATACATAGTCGTCGTCGTGGACGAGCTGAACGATCTCATGATGGTCGCTGCAAGAGATGTCGAGGACTCAATTATGCGCCTTGCGCAGATGGCTAGGGCAGTTGGGATTCACCTAGTAATTGCGACTCAAAGACCATCAACCAATGTCATAACGGGAGTGATCAAGGCTAATATCCCCAGTCGCATAGCATTCAAAGTCGGCTCTCAGATAGATTCTAGGGTAATTCTTGACACGGGCGGAGCTGAAGAGCTATTGGGCATGGGAGACATGCTTTTACTTACAGCATCCTCGGGGGTGCCTAAAAGAATCCAAGGCTGCTATGTGAGCGAGGAGGAAGTGCGAAAAATTGTGGCCCACTGGAGACGTCTCGTTCCCAAACCTGAGTACCTGGACGACGTCGTATTTACGAGTCGGGAGACACCGGACAACACTTGTGACGACGACGAGCTTCTAGAGCAGGCAATGGATCTGGTTGTACAAACGCAACTCGGATCGACCTCGATGCTTCAGCGGAAGCTACGTGTGGGCTTTGCAAGGGCAGGGCGTCTGATGGACCTGCTCGAAAAAAGAGGAGTGGTCGGTCCGTCCGAGGGCTCCAAAGCCCGTGTCGTCTTAGTGTCTCCAGAAGAGTACGAGGAGTTCAAGCGAAGACGATCAGTCGACGACGGGATTTACCCTAATTAACTGATAGCCTTCGCCAGTCTGGCGCATGCGCGCTTCAATCTCGCCCAGCATGAACGTTTTGGGCTTTAGAGTACACACTAAATCCGTACTGGACTGGTCCGGCGCCGGAATGCACTGAGCGACTCTTGGATCGAAGGCACCTGGGGGAAAGGACTGTAGCTGAACGGCAGCCTCGGGAGTCGCCCACTTCTCGATTTCATGAGTGTCGCCACGCTTGTGTGCTTCTAGTATCGCTGCCAATGTCGCGACTGGATCCTGCCCCGGCGATTTATTAGTAGAGAAGTTCGAGGCCTCAGCTGTTGGCGTAGCATATGAGGTTTGCATAGGCGAAGGGGATGGCTGTTGAAGCTCGGGGACGTTGGTGTGTTGCTCTGTGTTGGATTGCAATTTATGCCGAAAAAAAGACGAGTAAAGCATGATTGCAGGTGCTGCTAGAGCAAGTGCTAAGAGCAGTATCACCCGAATCCATTTAGTCATAGGTGCCGGTTACTCATAGCTGCCGGCCGCTCTCTAGAGCCAGCAAAAACTCTTTGACACGGGCCCCAGAGACAAATCCCCCGGTCTCACCGTTCGATCGAACAACTCTATGACACGGAATGACAATTAGGACCGGATTCCAAGCTAACGCGCGCCCAACCGCTCTTGCAGCTCGCGGGCGCGCCACAGTTTCCGCAAGTTGTGCATAACTGACTTTGCTTCCGTATGGGATAGCACGAGCTGCTTCCCACACCGCCCTCTTGAATCTGGATGTGTGGGCTTCGATGTCTAGGGGAATCGAAAAAGCAGTAAGCGTCCTTGCAAAATAAGAGCGAAGCTCCGTCTCTAACAGTTCGAGAACCTCAAGCGCGCGGCTATCTACTTTTTGTTCGCAAGAGATCCAGTGCCGTCGGCCAAGTTGTCGATTTGGATTTCTCCTGAAGAAAGAAGTCCTACGTCCAGATGCGAGATTCGAAGTTTCACACGGTATTAGATCGAGGTAGCGCAAGCCCGACGAAGTGGCAACTGCGAGGAATTCCCCCACAGGAGATGAGATGTACTTTCTGGCAACTTCCGAAGATGTCGACAGCTCAACCCCTAGTGAGCTTTCTAGGCAACCCTCTGCGATAGAGGATCCGAATAGTCCTATCCAGCAATGGCGTCAACCATGAAGGCGCCGGATACCAAAACAGTTCACGCTTTGGTCCAAACCGATCAACCAGAACGGATTTGACTTCGCAAAACTCGATCAGCCCTTCCGCCCCGTGAGTCCTTCCTATACCGGACTCTTTGACCCCCCCGAAAGGCAGACTGGGTACTCCGTAGTGCGCGAGGCAGTCGTTCACAACTACACCACCGGCTTGAACTTCTTCTACGAGCCTCTCGGCCTCCTTAGTGTCTTTGGTCCACACGCTTGCTGCGAGCCCATACCGTGACTCGTTTGCCAGCCTTACAGCCTCGTCTCTGTTGCGTACCTTCATAATCGGAAGTACGGGACCAAAAGTCTCCTCTCTCATTATCTGCATTCGGTGATCGACATCGACGAGAACGGTGGGTTCATAAAAATATCCTGGCTTTTTGTCCTCAATGCGGTGCCCGCCCGTAAGTATCCTGGCGCCTTTTTCCACTGCATCCTTTATGTGTTCTTCCACTATGTCTAGCTGTGCTGGGCGAGTCAGCGATCCGACGTCATAGGTTTCGCTTCCTTCGGAGTACCCGACTCGAAGCGCTTTCGTTTTTTCGACTACTTTAGAGACGAACTCGTCGTAAACGCCTTCTGTAACATAAACGCGCTCGATCGATGTGCACGTCTGCCCGCAGTTCGAAAAGGCTCCCCACACCGCCGCGTTCGCTGCTCTCTCAATGTCGGCATCGTCTAAGACAATCATTGGATCTTTACCGCCAAGCTCCATCACGACGGGCGTGAGCGTATCAGCTGCAGCTCGCATCACTTTGCGTCCAGTCTCTACCGATCCGGTAAAGACAACCTTTTGCACTCCTGCTCGAACCAGCGCTTCGCCAGTCCGACCACCTCCAGTTACTACTTGCACGATTCCCGAGTGAGCTCCTACATCTTCGAATAGCTCGCCCACGAGTTTGCCAACGAAGGGGGTGAACTCGGATGGTTTCAACACGACAGTGTTCCCTGCGAAAAGTGCGGAAACTACCGGACCCATCGTCAGGCTAAACGGGTAGTTCCACGGACTGATGACTGCCACGACGCCAAGAGGCTGATAAATTTTGTAGGCTTTTTTGTTCAGGAAGAGACCCGTAGACACCTGACGCGGCCGCATAATTTTTTTCCCCTTCCGCGCGTAGAAATGGATCAAATCGGCCGTGGTGAAGAGCTCAGTGATGTATGCGTCGCCGATTGGCTTACCGGTTTCTCGGCTTATACTGCGAGCGATCTCTCGTGCCCGATCGATCATGAGATCGCACACAGAAAGGATGTGCTCTGCGCGTCGCTCGAAAGGTAGACACGACCAGAGCTCGTAAGCTCTCCGTGCTCTCTGGACCGCTTCTCGTACCTCCCCCTCGCCCATCTCGGGCACAGTTCCAATTACCTCTCCGGTCGCAGGATTGATCGACTCGATAGTGGTGGTTTGCCTGGTGTCGATAGACATAGAAACCTCCGGCGTCACAATGGGCGGCACAATGGTGGAAAGCGTCTTGCTGAATCATAGTCGCGAATGCTCGGGGAAAGAGCAGTCAATGGACTCCCAACTAGAAGCCGCTGATTACACTGAGAATGGGCGTGTTTCTGGAAAACCGCCCGAGTCCAACGGCCACACTGCCGCTGCCACAGGGAGGAGGTATGTTTTTAGGTGATAGACACTGAAATGCAACGCAAGCCTAGTAAAGATGGCCCGACCAGCGACACTTACAAGCATTACGGTCCCACCGCTATCGTGACTGTAGCCAACGTTATAACCTTCGGCCGGGCGGCTTCTCTCCCCCTTCTTTTCTATTTGATCCTCGAGGGACGATATAGCTCTGGTGCTGCCTGGGCTTCTTTTGGGTTGTGGACACTTCTTGGTATTTCCGACAGCCTCGACGGTATCGCTGCTAGGCGACTGGGCCCGACAACCAGCGGTGCCTACCTGGATCCTTTGGCAGACAAACTACAAGTAATCGGAGCTCTCGGGATTCTGTTGCTTGAGAGGCGACTATCCTGGATTCCAGTGTCGCTCATAGTTACGCGAGAAGTAGCAGTCTCTGTTCTGAGATCTATGGCTGCGAGACGGGGCGTTTCGATACCTGCAACCCCATTCGGAAAGGCGAAGACTGTGACGCAGATGACAGCAGTGGGATTGTTCTTGTTTCCACCACTGGCTTCGAGGCCGGGTCCCGCGACAATTGCCATGTGGTTAGCCGTAGGCTTTACTCTGGCTTCGGGTCTCGACTACGCGTGGCGTGGAATTCACGTCCTATCGAAGCGTCCGGTTGCCGAGTCGCCTCCTCCTGACTCGGGCAGTCTTGAAGATGTTTTAGAACCGGTAATCCAGGCATTGCTCGACAGGGAGGCAAGACGCGGTGGTGATGTCGATGACGCTTATCTAGCAACGACCGCAAAAAAAGACCATCAAGAAGAAGCCGCTACCGTTCTAAACCTGCGAGCCCGAAAGCAAAAGGGGCCTGAAGGAAAGAGTTGATAGCTCACCTTGTCCAGAGTTTTCCAAAAGAGGCGAAAACTTGATAGTCGACCTTCTAGCTATCGGTAACGAAGTCCTTTACGGCGAAATCTCCGACTCCAACACGCCTCACTTGGCGAGACGGCTATTTGAGGAGGGATACAAAGTAGGGCGCCATGTCTGCGTAGGAGACGACATAGACGCTATCGCAGGCGCCATCTTGAACTCTTTAGAGAGCGGTTCGTCAGTAGTGTGCACCGGAGGACTCGGACCTACACCTGATGACTTGACCAGAGAAGCCTTGGCAAAAGTAGCGGGTGTGCCGCTCGTTAGATCCGCTGAGTTAGAAGAAAGAGTCTCCAATATTTTTCGGGCGCGGGGAATCCCGATGCCCGAAGCGAATCTGAAGCAGGCAGATCTTCCCAAGGGTGCACGATACATCCCACAAAAGCTGGGGACAGCTCCGGGGGTCATACTCGACTGGGATGGTCTCGGCATTTATGCGTTACCCGGTGTACCTCATGAGATGCGAGAGATGTTCGAACGTGGGGTACTTCCTGACCTGGAATCAAGGCGCTCGGGCAAAATCGCGACGGCCGTTAAAACATTCAAAGTGTGGGGCGCTAGCGAAGCAGCAGTGGCCGAAATACTGGAAAGCATCGAAGGAGTCAGCTCCCATTACGACTCATTGGCGCCCGTGTCTATTTCGTATCTGCCTACCCTGAGCGAACTCAAAGTGCGAATCGTCGCTCGAGGGGCAGACACTACCGAGGCCAAGCGATTGCTGGAGCCGGTCGCACGAGAAGTTGCGCATCGACTTGGAGAGCTGGTCTTTGGTGAGGACTCGGATACCCTTCCGGCAGTGCTGGGCGCGATATTAGTCGACAAAGGCCTGAGTCTTGCAGCGGCAGAATCCATTACCGGAGGAATGGTCGGGCAGCGGATCACGACAGTTCCCGGAGCCTCTAAATGGTTCAAGGGGAGTGCGGTGACCTATATGAAGGAAACCAAGACCTCGGTGTTAGGAATCGACCCCAGCGTTTTGGAGGTGAATGGAGTAGTGTCCGCCCGCTGTGCAGAGGAGATGGCCATAGCAGCTTGCCGTCTGTTCTCTTCTGACGTTGGGATATCTTGCACGGGGGAAGCAGGCCCAAAGGCCGATGAGGCCGAGGTGGGACAGGTCTACCTAGGGGTCGCACTCAAGGGCCAGGTCCGCTCAATTGGAATTAGGCTGCACGGCGACAGAGAGAGGATCCGCGAGTACACGACGACTTCACTGCTAAATTTAGCTCGCAGAACACTGTCTTCATCGGGTATGCAGTCCTTATAGTTGGTCTCTCCATATGACAGCGATAAAAAGCTGAGTTCTCAAAGAGAAATGCCAAACAGCGAAAAAAGGCGAGTTTTCCTTGCCGTGTGGCCATCTCCTCGAGCGCTTGAAGCCATCGAAGAGACAGTGGCAAATGCCAAATCGGTAGCCGCTGAGGATCCCCTGGCCTTTTCCGCAATACGCTGGCTAAAAAAAGAGACGTGGCACTTGACGGTCGTCTTTGTAGGCACTTTAGACCCCACAGGGCTCGACGATCTCAAAACTGCTGCCGCTAGCGCAGCCCGCGAATGTAAGCCATTTCAAGTAAAGTTTGGACGAGCTGGTGCTTTCCCAGGACTGCGCAGACCTCAGGTGTTGTGGGTAGGCCTCGGACCGGGAACAGAAGCATGGAATCAGCTGGTTCTCCGCACCCGAGATGCCGTTGTACAGGTCGTGCCAGTGCAGCGCGATAAGCCCCATACGGCCCATCTGACAGTCGCCCGCCTGAGACGGCCAGTCGATGTGGGTGCGATAGTGGATACGCTAGACCGGATCCCCCCAGTGGCCATGGATGTTTCTAAAATGTCGCTCGTTGAGAGTGTGCTAGGACCGGATGGCGCCCGATACACCACCCTGGACGAATTCGAACTTCTTGGCTGAGGGAGGCTTGACCTTCGTACCCTCTGATAGAAAGAGCAGTGATGCCCGAATCAAGCTACAACCGCCGCTGACGGATCCGCCACAGTGTCGCTACACGAGCTTGCTCATCCAATAAATTGAGTGGTCTCAGCTTCGTGGAGGGGTTGCCGGAAGCGGTTCGGATTGGCTTCCAGGTCCCACGATCTGTTCCCGTATCCGGGATGCAATCTCCAGGGCAACTTCCACGTTTTCCGCCAAATATTTCTTTGCGTTCTCTCTCCCCTGTCCCAGCTGTAAAGATTCGTAGGTAAACCAAGATCCGCTCTTTTTCACCAGCCCCATCTCGGTAGCGACATCGAGAAGCGATCCTTCTCTACTGATTCCCGTTCCGTACATTAGGTCGAACTCCGCAGAGCGGAAGGGTGGGGCACACTTATTCTTGGCCACTTTCACCTTCACTCTGTTGCCTACAACCTCTGCTCCATCCTTAATCGACTCGACTCGGCGCACATCGAGCCTCACTGAAGCGTAGAATTTGAGAGCTCGACCTCCCGGTGTCGTCTCCGGAGATCCGAACATCACTCCAATCTTTTCACGAAGCTGATTGATAAAGATTGCCAAGGCCCTTGACTTGTTCAGATTCGCAGTCAGCTTCCGGAGAGCTTGCGACATAAGTCTTGCTTGGAGGCCTACGTGTGCATCTCCCATCTCGCCTTCGATCTCGGCTTTAGGCACCAGTGCGGCTACCGAGTCAATAACTAAAACATCGATGCTTCCAGAGCGAACGAGCATGTCGGCTATTTCAAGAGCCTGTTCTCCTGTGTCCGGCTGGCTAATTAACAGCTCATCGATATTGACGCCAATAGCTCTGGCATAAGTTGGGTCGAGAGCATGTTCGGCGTCAATGTAAGCAGCTACGCCGCCCTGGCGCTGCGCCTCGGCTACCACGTGGAGAGCCAGGGTGGACTTTCCGCTGGACTCGGGACCGTAAATCTCCACTACACGACCCCGCGGCAAACCGCCGATTCCCAGGGCAAGGTCAAGGCTAAGGGCACCAGTGGGAATCACTTCGACGTTCATCCGTCCAGCCTCGTCCCCAAGGCGCATGATCGAGCCCTTACCGTAGGTTTTTTCGATTTGGGCAATTGCGATTTCCAGGGCCTTTTCTTTTTCCATTACTGGACCTCCCTAGTGGCTTGCTCCCTCCGGGCCCTCGGTAGGACGAAACCGAGCAGGCTACAGTGAAACGTCACGTGCTAGGCCCTCGCTGAAGCGATGCAGCGTTTTTACCTCTAGATTTCAGGTCTAAAGGGATCCTAAATGAGGGGTGCGACATTTTCGTATTTCGTACTCATGCGTGAAAGAGAACTTACGCTGTCGTAACTTTCAACTCTGTGATTTTACACGCAAATGCGGAGCCAAGTGGCGATCCGGAAAAACCGGGCCAAATTCACATATAAGAGCGAAAGAAACATCCATTGACCCAAATAATGACAGTAAGAGAGAGTAGGATTGCATTGAGCCCAGTCGAAATTCGTCAAAGCTTGCTACTGAAAGTGTTGCTCTGGCGGTGAAATAGTGGGCACCGGGCTGATACTCGGGGGCCAAGATCGATGGTAGCAGGGGATCCTCAGAATCCAAATCCTTACCTTGTCGGCTCGGGGCCAGGTAGTAGCCCCCTAGGCATGGAAGCAGGCCACCTCGAACTAGAAGAGGAACGCCAACGACTCCACCGCCAATATGTGGAGCTGGCCCAGACGCAACGCCGGCTAGCCGACGAGCTAGAGAGGTTGCAGCACGAGCGCGTACAGCTACAAAAAGAAAGAGGCGAGTTATATAGGACCGCCGAGCGTCAGGCCTTCGAATTCCAAAAGCAGCAGGAGTTGTTGGCCGCGGAGCGAGGCCGCTTAGAGCAGGAGAGAGAGAAGCTATTCGAGCAGGTTCAGCGATATTTGGACAGCTGGACAGCAGAAACACAGGCCAAAAGAACCGAGCTGTATAGAGCGGAGCGAGAGCTAGGCGAGCGAGAGTTCGCTCTTGAGCGAAGAGAGCGCGCAGTACGAGCCGAGGAGGCCCGCCTGATCGAGTTGGGAGGAAGGCTAACCGAACAATCCGAAAAAATTGCGTTCGAAATTCAGCGCATCGCTGGCATGACTCCTGAAGAAGCCAAGAAAGAACTACGGGACCAGTTGTTCGAGCAAGCCAAGCAAGAAGAAGCGGCTAATCTCGAAGCTTTCGAAGAGCGGGTAAAGAAAGAGGCCGATAAGCGGGCCGCCATAATCCTCGCTAACGCCATGCAACGCCTCGCAGGGTCAGTATTAAGGGACGTGCCCCTGGTAGAAGTTCAGCTTCCCTCGGATGATTTCAAATCACGGATTATCGGGAAGGACGGGCGCAACATTCGTAGATTCGAAGAAGTTACCGGTGTCGATGTGATTCTCGAAGTAGAAGATCACCCGGATCGAGTCGCCTTGTCCTGCTTCAATCCGTTGCGGAGAGAGAAAGCACGGTTGTGCTTGGAAGAACTACTAGCGGACGGCCGTATTCAGCCGAAAAGAATCGAAGACACCTACGAGAACGTAAGCCGGCAGCTCGAACAAGATCTCAGGCGAGCAGGCCAAGCAGCAGCGGCGGAGTTCGGATTTCAAGATATGCACAAAGAAATTACAGAGGTTCTCGGACGACTCAAGTTATGGGAGTCCAATGGGCAATTCGTTCTGGATCACCTTCGAGAGAGTGCGAGGCTGGCTCGGATGATCGCAGAGGAGCTGTCTGTAGACCCGACCGTGGCAACTAGGGCAGCTTTACTGCACGACATTGGGAAAGCACTTCGTTACGAACGGAAAGGACCACACGCTATCGTTGGCGCAAACTTCGCGAGGGAACATGGTGAGGACGAGGCTGTTTGCCATGCTATCGAGGCTCACCATAACGAGGTGCCAGCAGAAACGGTCGCTGCGGTGCTCGTGCAGGTGGTTGATCGCTTGAGTGGGGGCCGTCCTGGAGCGAGGGTCGAGCGCAGCAATGCCAACTACGTAGAACGGCTCGAAGAACTAGAGGAGTTTTGTAGATCCCATAGGGGAGTACGAGATGCTTATGCGTTCAAAGCAGGCCGCGAAATTAGGGTGATCGTTGACGGAGCTAGGCTGAACGATATTGAGACGAGAGAATTGCTAAAAGAGCTAAAAGCTAGCATCGAAAGGGACCGGCGATTTCAGAACAACTTCGAGCTAACGGTCATAAGGGAATACAGGATCACCGAGAACGTCTGGGGTTGACCCCCTCGCACGGCACGAGTTGTGTTACGTGCGCACCACCACGAGCAGCGGGGGGAGTCATGGCTCCAAGAGGACGGTACCTGATAAAAACCTATGGCTGCCAGATGAATTTTCACGACTCCGAGCGCATTGCCGGTTTACTCGAGGAGGCAGGGTATCACCCAGCGAGCGACGTCTCCGAAGCCGACCTTGTTGTTTTTAACACTTGTTGCGTGAGGGAAAATGCGGACAATCGGCTTTATGGGAACGTTGCCGCTCTTAAGCCCCTCAAGGCGAAGAATCCGGCAATGCGCATTGCGGTTGGGGGATGTCTGGCTCAAAAAGACGGCGCCGGATTGCTAGAACGTTCACCGTATCTCGATGTAGTCTTCGGAACCCACAACCTCGCCCGACTGCTCGACCTATTGGAAAAACGCGAGTCGAGGGGAGCCGCTGTATGCGAAGTCTTCGACACGCCTGCAGAAGACGATACGCTCCTTGAGGCATATCGATTGCCCGCCAGGCGAGAGAGCTCGTATTCGGCATGGGTTGCGATTTCTGTGGGGTGCGACAACACCTGCACCTTCTGCATAGTGCCTAAAGTTCGGGGACCAGAGCGCTCTCGCCACCCCGACGATGTCGTCGCAGAAGTAAAGCAGCTGGCCGCTGAGGGAGTGGTAGAAGTCACCCTACTGGGCCAAAACGTGAACTCCTACGGGCGAGACCTAGGACTGGATGGTCGAAAGCCTCTGTTCGCCCGCCTTCTCAGGGAGATCGATGCCGTAGACGGTATTCGACGCGTGCGATTCACGAGCCCACACCCGAAGGATCTGCGGCCTGAGACAATCGATGCCATGGCTGATTGCCCCAGCGTCATGCCGCAACTGCACCTGCCCTTGCAATCGGGATCCGACAGAATACTGAAGGCTATGCATCGGGGCTACACTTCCGAGCGATATTTAGAAAAGCTGAGAGCTGCCAGGGCAGCGATCGACGATCTCGCTGTTACTACAGACATAATCGTAGGCTTTCCCGGCGAGACCGACGCCGACTTCGAGCAAACCCTACAAGTTGTGGAGGAAGCGCGCTTCGACGGGGCTTACATGTTTATCTACTCGCCTCGGCCCGGCACGCCCGCAGCGGAGCTCCCTTACGACATAACAGCCGAAACCCTAAAGGCGCGCTTTGAAGCTCTGGTTGATACCGTAGAGCGGTTAGGCCTGGAGTCGAACCTCCGCAGGATAGGTCGAACTGAGGAAGTTTTAGTCGAGGGGCCCGCTCGCCGGGGCAACGGTCAGATGTGCGGTAGAACACCTCAAAACAAGATCGTCAACTTCGCTGTAGACGATAGGGCAAGGGTCTCACGGGTCAGGCCAGGGACTTTTGTGCAAGTGCGGATAGTAGATGCAGGACCGCATCACCTAGAAGGCGAGGTCCTCGGAGTCGAACAGTGAGCATCGCTCAGGTTTCCGAGGCCTTCTCGGACCCCTTGGAGTTGTTAGGTGCGGCGCTTCACGCAGGTCTTGGGGGAACACTGATCGAAGTCGAAGCTCAGAGCTTGTCCCCGAGTCTGCAAACGCGCAGGGGAGCTTTTGTCACCCTATTAAAGGGGGGAAGCCTTAGGGGATCAATGGGAACTTTTTGGCCAATACATCGACATGCTGGCCGCGAGGTGGTTTGGTCTGGGCTTCAAGCAGCCCTCAATGATGTTCGCTTCCCACCGCTTGCTGCGAGTGAACTGGACGAGATTGAGGGGGTCGTCGACCTCATAGATGACCCTAAGCCGATCTCAATAGATGATGTCGACGAAGTTGCAGCTGTTCTCGTTGAGATCTCCGGTGTGCAGGCGGTTATTCTGCCTGCAATGCCTAGGATGAAACTAGGCGATATATCTGTGCTAGGAGGGCCTGGATTTACTTCTTTTTCCAGCCTTGCTGGCATCTTTACGGAAATCTCTGCGTCTTCAGGTCAAAGCAGTCTTGTAAAACGAATCATTGAAGTCATAGGGGGTGGCAAGAAGCATTCATTGTGGGGAGCTCGCTGCGAAAGGTTCTACGGACCATTACGGCGACGACAGCCTGGGGATCTAAATGGCATCTGAGCCACAGCTAATTGCGGTGGTGGGGCCCACTGCATGTGGCAAGTCCGACCTCGCCATCTACCTGGCTCAGCTAGTGGGCGGTGAGATTGTCTCTGTCGACTCCGCTCAGCTCTACAAAGGACTGGACATTGGAACAGCGAAGCCATCCCGACAAAGTTTGCGCCAGATTCCGCATCACTTGATCGATGTTCTCGACCCTTGGGAGCAGTCCAGCGCAGGATGGTTTCGGCAGGAGGCCTGCACTTGCATCGAGGAAATCGCGGCTAAAGGTAAGCCGGTCATCCTCGTTGGAGGGTCATCTCTTTACTACTTTGCCGTCACAACCGAATTGCCCCTGTTCCCCCCAGGGCGTGCTCTTAGAGCCAAACTTGAGGAGCGCATTGCCTGCGAGGGGATTCAAGGGCTAATAGACGAGCTGTCCTGCAAAGCTCCCGAAGTGCTTGCGCGCATAGACAAAAAGAATCCCAGGAGAGTTGTGAGAGCTTTGGAAGTAGTTGAGATGCGGCGGTTGTGCGGGGAAAGCGAGGATGGCTGGTATCGAGGCATCGAGCATTACTGCCAGAGAGGAATAAACCTCGTAGGAATCGGGCTGTCGATGCCTAAAGAGGCACACCGTCTAAGCATAAGAAAACGGGCAGAGCGCATGTTGGAGGAGGGACTGGTAGAAGAAGTGCGACAGGTGTTTTTCGAGGCCACTCGGCCGCCAGCTCCGTCGGTTGCATCGGCAGTAGGGTACAAGCAGGTATATGAATGCTTGAATGCTGGCGCAGGGCGCGATCGGATGGTAGAAGCAGTCACCGCTGCAACTTGGAAGCTTGCAAGGCGGCAGCGAGCTTGGTTCAGAAGAGATCCCCGCTTGTGCTGGTTTTCATCGGAACACCCCGCTAAACACTTCGAAGCAATTGGTATGTTCGTGCTACGGCGGCTTGAGAAGGGCTCGATCTCTAGCCCACCATACGATCTCATTTCGACTCCAATAGTCGATAGGGCAAGTGCATGACTACACCGAAGGAGTACTCGAGTTCTACATACGAGCCGCAGCGTGTTCTTCGAGTTACGAAATCAGAGGCCACGGGCAATGATTTCGTGATGATTTTCGACCCGGATGATCTAATCGATCTCCCCCCGGGAGCTATTGCGCGTTTGTGTGACCGAAGAAAAGGTATAGGAGCGGATGGGGTTATCCGTCTGGTTCGCCATCTCGGGGACGCAAAGGAGTCATCCGACTCGTCATCCCATTTCCGTCATTCCATGCGGTTTTTCATGGATTATCGGAACGCCGATGGAAGCATTGCCGAAATGTGCGGCAACGGGGTGCGCTGTGCAGCGCTATATCTTCTCGCCAGAGGAATCGTCGAGGGACCGCAGGTCCCTATCGAGACACGTGCAGGACACAAGATCGTAGTGGCTGAAAATGACTCAGCAGACTTCAGTGTGGATATGGGCCAACCGGGCTTGGCAGTAGACGACATCGTTGATCTCACGGCTCCTGGAATACAGCTCTTGAAGCATGCTACTTCGATGACTCCTGCCCTCGTTCGAGTAAAGCTTGGCACGGGGCAGGGTGTTCACTCTGCTGGATTCTGTGCCGGGGATTCAGAAGAGGAGTTTGTAGATGCCTACATTGTCAGCATGGGCAATCCTCATGCAGTGATCTTCCTTCATGGCGACAGCTCTTTGGATCTTGAATCAGCCGTGAGACATCTCGGCCCTCTTGTCGAGCGGCATTCTGCTTTTCCCAACGGCACCAATGTCGAATTCGTCAGCCCATCTGGAAAGGACACTTTTCGAGTAAGAGTATGGGAGCGTGGGGTCGGCGAGACACTTTCTTGTGGAACAGGAGCTTGCGCTGTCGGCGTAGTAGCGCTAGCTACTGGTCTAGCTACGTCCGACGTTGTACGACTGCGCTTCCCCGGGGGAGAACTCGTCGTGAGGTTGAATAAAACGGTCTTTTTGCAAGGACCTGCCAGAGAGGTGTTTGAAGCAGACATAGATCTAGAACGACTACTGGATGAATAGATAGAAAGAGGAGGAGTGGATGAGGTTCTCGGATCGCCTGGAGCGGATCCCCCCCTATCTATTTGCGACATTGGATCAGAAGATAGAAGAGCGACTTGCTTCTGGAGCTGACGTAATTAGTTTTGCAGTAGGAGATCCAGACATCCCGCCTCCTGAACATGTAAAAGCTGCTCTTGTGCGGGCAGTGGAAGACGATTACGTACATAGGTATCCCTCCTACAAGGGAATGCCCGAGCTGCGAGAGGCAACTGCCGAGTACTGCGAGCATAGATTCGGAGTGGATTTGGATCCTTCGAGCGAAGTACTCGCTCTGATCGGTTCTAAAGAAGGAATTGCCCACCTCGCCCTCGCAATGTGCTCGCAAGGAGATGTGGTTCTGGTTCCCGATCCTGCCTACCCGGTTTACGAAATGTCGGCTCTTATTGCAGGTGCAGAGATCTACAGAGTCCCATTGAGCGAAGAGCGGGGATTCATGCCGGCGCTAGATTCTATCCCTGACGAGATAGCAGACAGAGCCCGACTACTCTGGCTGAACTACCCTAACAATCCCTGTGCTGCCGTGGCGACGCTGGATTTTTTCCGCGAGGTCGTTGGTTATGCAAAGAAACACGACTTGCTCGTAGCGCATGACAATGCTTATGCAGAGATCACCTATGACGGATATATCGCACCGTCTATCCTGCAGGTCGACGGCGCCAAGGATGTGGCCGTTGAGTTTCACTCGCTTTCAAAGACTTTTAGCATGGCCGGCTGGCGCGTAGGGATGGTGGTGGGAAACAGCGATGCAATCTCAGCTTTGGGCCAGATAAAGACCAACATCGACTCGGGGATCTTTCCAGCAGTTCAAAGAGCAGCTATAGCAGCACTCAACGGTCCGAGGGACTTTATAGAAAAGGTTCGAGAGGTCTATGGGCATCGTAGAAAGCTCTTAGTCGACGGGCTTCGCAGTATCGGATGGGATTGGGTCCAGTATCCAGAAGCGACATTGTATGTATGGGCGAAAGTACCTGAGGGGTACCGTTCTGGCGAGCTAGCCGATTTACTGCTCGATAAGGCAGATGTAGTCGTCGTACCCGGAGCGGGATACGGAAAACATGGGGAGGGCTTTGTGAGATTCTCTGTGACTCTAGACGAGAAACGTGTTCAGGAAGGGATTGAGCGCATAGGAGAAGCTTTCGGCGGTTCAAAGTAGCCGAGTTGACCTTGCATGGAAAAGGAGAAGTGCATCTTAGTAGCCATTTACGGTGCCAATGACCACACTCGCTTTGTCGAGGCATCTCTCGACGAGTTGTCGAAGCTCATTGACACCGCCGGAGGTGAGGAGGTCGCACGGGTCGTACAACGGCGCCAAGCCCCCGATCCGTCTACGTACCTTGGGAAGGGGAAGGCAAGGGAGGTAAAAAGTCTCGCTACTCGACTCGGCGCAACATGTCTCGTCGTCGACGGACCGTTGCGCCCGGCACAAGAGGCAGCGCTCTCTAAGCTTACAGGGCTTAGAGTGCGCGAGCGCACCGACGTGATACTAGAGATCTTTGCTATGCACGCTCGCTCTGCTGAAGGCAAGCTTCAGGTGAAGATGGCTGAATTGCAGTACAAGCTCGGGCGACTGAGGGGGAAAGGTAGCGAGCTTTCCAGACTAGGTGGCGGCATGGGAACAAGGGGCCCGGGCGAGCAACGGCTAGAAGAAGAGAGACGCAGAATCCGGCGTCAGCTCGGCCGGGTCTCTAGGCAATTGGAAAGACTAGACAAGACCAGGCAGGCAAACCGCAAGCTCAGAACAAGGTCGGGTGTTCCTTTAGTGGCACTGGTTGGCTACACCAATGTGGGCAAGTCCACCCTTCTACGTAGACTCACAGGAGCCGAAGTCGCTATAGAAGACAAACTTTTTTCCACTCTCGATCCACATACAGGTCGTACCTATTTGGCCTCACATCGACAGGAGATTCTAGTAATCGACACAGTGGGTTTTGTCCGAGAGCTGCCTCCTGAGCTTCTGAGGGCGTTCAAGGCTACTCTCGACGAGATCTCTAGTGCACATTTGATCGTTCACGTGGTCGACGGCGCGTCTTTAGAGGCTGCTGCACAGATCAGAGTCGTACGAGAATTGCTTGGCGAGATGGGAGCCGGAGAAATTCCAGAAATATTGGCTGTAAACAAGTGCGATCTTATGGGCACTAGCAGTCACTCGCGCGTCGAGCGCTTGCTGAGAGAATCCCACACGCCACATGGTGTGCCCTGGGTTCTATTGTCTGCTGAGAGTGGAGAGGGAGTGGACCGGCTCCGAAACTCAATAGGGGAGTGTCTCTTTTCTGATTCCCCGGAAACTTTTTCGCCGAAAGCGCACTCGTTCTGTCCGAGGGCTATCGCCGATGTCGCCACAGTTCCCTGATTTCACACCGTCGTGTCGCTATTTGCTTGTTTGTACTCGGGCTGAAGGGCCCATCTACACCGTGCGGCCCAAATTCCCGACAAAAGCAAGAGTCTGTTTGTCTTATTGTGCTCAGGCAACTATGGGTCTTATAAGCCCAATTACCTTTCCTATGATTCTGACCTCCTCTGGATCTGCTTCTATTACCGAGTAAAACGGGTTCTCAGGCTCCAGCCCGATTTTTGTCTTCGAGATCCGAAGCCGCTTAACGGTCGTCTCTCCCCAGACTTCAGCAACGACGATCTCCCCGGACCGAGCGGTTATCTGACGACGGACTAGAACCAGGTCCCCTTCGTTGATACCTGCTCCAACCATCGAGTCACCGGACACACGCAGGAAAAAAATGTTTCCACTCTCCGCATCATCAACTTTTAGCTCAGGAAAAACGCCGGCAGGTACCGGAATGGCATCCTCTGCTTCTAGCTCAAAGGATTGGAGTGGTTGGCCAGCGGCAATTCTGCCCACGAGCGGTATCTCGACAACAGACTCAACGTCGCACGTAGGTTTGGTTCTTATCGATAACCCGCCCAATGAGAAAGCCTCCGGCCCCTGTCTTCTGGATTGATACGTAATACCCAAAGCCCGCCGGCGAGAGGGCTCCCTTTTTATATGTCCTGCTTCTTCGAGATTTTTGAGTTGCGCATGCACTGAAGAAGTACTGCGAAGACCTACAGCATTCTGAATTTCACGAATGGTTGGAGGAAAACCTCTCTCGCCAGCATATCCGTCAATAAACTCCAAAATCTGACGCTGCCGAGGAGTCAAACCACTGATATCCCTGCTGTTTTCAATTCCTCTGCCTTCGTCGCTCTTACCCTCGAGGCCATTACTCATACGAGTTCCACCACCCTGTGTATCGTCCTTTGAAGGCTATTCTCCGAGCTTTCCCTGCTTGAAGACACCTCAGCGCTTAGGCCGCGACCGGCCTCGAGCCTTCCCCTGATTGCCGATAGCCCTATAAGGGTTACAGATGAACGGGCATTTCCTAAGCGCTTTGTAGCACGTTTTCGAATAGCTGTCAAACATATGTTCTATTGCCGTGATGAAAGTCATCCACCCCTACTTGAATAACCGTTGTTCGCCTCGGTCGTAATGGTTGGCGAAACCTGCCAAGGCAAAAATGTCATACCCGTCCTCTAAGGTGGCATCGAACATTTGTACGACGCGCGCCCAAAACGCGCGCCAAGACTCGTGACCAGGCGAGGAGGTAGCAGCAATGAGAAAAATTCGCCGCGACTTGTCGAGCGTTCTGTGGAGAACGCGCCTTCAGCTGCTCGTCGTCGTAGTGGTCGTGTTTTTGCTGGGACCCATTCCGGGGTCCCTAAGCATAGCTAGCGGACCAGCAGAAGAACCTGGTCCGCTTCGCGGGGTACCAGCAAGGACGCAGCACACGGTTTCCGAAGGCGAGACCCTCTGGGGCATCGCGCTGAAAAATTTTCCCGGGGTGGACCCAAGATGTGCTGTGGAAACCATTCGTGACGCGAACCAGCTCGGCGGGGCAACGATCGAGGTAGGCATGGTTTTGAACATTCCCGAAGATGTCCATTGTCGCTCGGGATAACCCGTGGAAAGGTTGGGGAAATTACAAGCGGCAAATTCCATCCTTGCAATTACCAGATCTATGACGCATAATACGTGTAAAGCCCCATATCTAGTGTTTGAGGTTAGAAGGTTGGGTCGGTAGGGAGCTACGCTACAGTGCCTCCTTCAGCATCTCGCCTCAGTAACTACGTGAGGAGGGGCTTTGAGAAGCAAGTTTGAGCGGGAGACCCGTGAGGTGGAGGTAATCCCTGTGCGGTGCCCCAGATGTTCGAGCAACGAAGATCGCGTAGTTGAAACGCGCGAAATAGCAGATGGATCGGTAATTCGGCGGCGCAGAGAGTGCGAGGTGTGCGGTTCTAGGTATACGACGTACGAGAGACCAGCTCCTCAGCAAGTGGTCGTGGTAAAGCGAGATGGGCGAGCAGAGCCGTTCATGAGAGAAAAGCTAATCCGGGGTGTGGAGAAGGCCTGCGCTAACCGCCCAGTGAGTACAGATGTGATTTTGTCGATTGTGCAAGAGATAGAAGACGAGGTGCTATCCAGAAACAGCGCCGAGGTGACTTCTGCTCATCTTGGCGAAGCCGTTCTTTCCAAGCTACTCGAACTGGATAGCGTTGCTTACCTTCGATTCGCTTCGGTCTACAAACGTTTTGGTGACCCGAGCGATTTTTCCGAAGAGCTCGAGAAGCTCAAAAAGCGTAGAAGGACTGCGCGAGCCAGCACTGCCAGTCAACAGCATGGTTGATAGTCAAACATTATTAGGAGTGGAAATATTCGGCCTTGAGACATAAGGAGATGCAGTGAGCAAGACTGAATCTATGGCAACGGCTATTCCGGCCATCGAACCAAAGCTGACTCAGAACGCCAGGCGAGTCCTAGAAAAGCGCTATTTGAAAAAAGATGAGCGCGGCAACCCGATTGAGTCTCCACGCGACATGTTCTGGCGAGTTGCAACCAACATTGCCTCGGCCGAGGAAAAATTCGGCTGCCCACAAGACGTCACTGTTTGGGCATCCCGGTTTTATACAATGATGGTTACGTGTGAGTTTATGCCGAATTCACCCACCTTAATGAACGCGGGAAGAGATCTTCAGCAGCTCTCCGCGTGTTTCGTGTTGCCAGTCGAAGACTCAATGGAGTCCATCTTTGAGACCCTCAAGCACGCCGCCATTATCCACAAAAGTGGGGGCGGAACTGGTTTTGCGTTTTCACGCATCCGTCCAAAAAACGACAGAGTTAGTTCCACTCATGGCGTCGCTTCAGGTCCTGTAAGTTTTATGTCTGTCTACGATGCCGCGACCGAACATGTAAAACAAGGAGGCACACGGCGCGGCGCAAACATGGGAATACTTCGAGTAGATCATCCGGACATTTTAGATTTCATCACATGCAAGCACGCATCTGACAATCTTATAACAAACTTCAACATCTCTGTTGCTGTAGATGAAAACTTTATGCAGAAGGTAATAAAAGGCGAGGACTACGATCTTGTAAATCCTAGAAATCGGGAGATAGTCGGTCGTCTCTCGGCAAGAGAAGTTTTTGACAAGATTGTTCATGCTGCATGGAAGAACGGAGATCCAGGTATCGTCTTTATTGACAGAATGAACGAGCCTCGAACAAACCCTACGCCTCATATTGGCACTATCGAATCTACTAATCCGTGCGGAGAACAACCACTCCTTCCATACGAGTCTTGCAACCTAGCATCTATAAATCTCGCTCGTTTTCTCGATGAACAGACCAAGACTCTCGATTGGAATCGCCTTGGTACTATAGTCCATTACGGGGTCAGATTTCTTGACAACGTAATTGAAATGAATAATTACCCAGTCGAAAAAATTGCCCGCATCACGCGGGACGGCAATCGAAAAATTGGCCTTGGAGTCATGGGGTGGGCCGATCTATTATTCCGAATGGAAATTCCCTATGACTCAGATAGAGCCATAGCCTTAGCGGAAGAGGTAATGTCTTTTATCCAAAGAGAAGCTGACGCTGCAAGCGAAGAACTTGCTAGTGAGCGCGGAACATTTCCAAATTGGAAAGGCTCCTATTACGAGGAAATAGGGCGGCCGATGAGAAATGCTACTCGGACCACGATCGCTCCGACTGGGACTATTTCAATTATAGCTGGATGTTCATCGGGTATCGAGCCGCTATTCGCTCTTGCGTACTACCGCAAAGTACTGGATGGTGAGCAACTAGTAGAGATAGATCCTTACTTTGAGACTGTAGCACGGCGGGAAGGATTTTACTCCGATGAGTTGATCGCTGAAATTATCAAAAAGGGTGGAATTCGGGGCATAGAAGCGGTACCAAAGAAGTTTCGGGATATCTTTGTAACTTCGCATGAAATAGCACCGGAGTGGCATATTAGGCATCAGGCTGCGTTTCAAAAGTATACAGATAATGCTGTTTCCAAAACGGTGAACTTTGCGCACGATGCAAGGCCTGAAGATGTTGCAAAGGTGTACTTTCTCGCATATGAACTAGGATGTAAAGGTGTCACTATTTATCGAGATGGCTCAAAGGAGTGGCAGGTACTCAATGTCGGGGTTCCGCAGAAACAGAGGCGAGATAATGGTGGAGGCGAAACGAACAAAGATTCAATGTATGGAAATTCAGCCGATGACTTAGAAGACGCAAGGCCGAGTAGCTCCGGTAGCTCCGTAGGAGGGTCCGGTCTTACGTCTCAAAAAACAACTACCGGTACTCTTATTGGTGTAGACCACCCTAGAGTGTATCCGCGGAGAGTCCCCGAGACGGAGCACGGCTTACCGGCCCGCAGATTCAGGGTGCCGACTCCGCTTGGCATCATGAATGTTTTTGTTTCAGAGGTCGACGGCATGCCGTTTGAGGTCTTTATCGTCTTCGGGAAGGCAGGCTCGGACCTCGCCGCGTTTTCGGAGGCTCTGGGTCGGCAGATCAGCCTAGGTCTGAGATGTGGAATTCCGCTCAGACTCATCGTCGACCAGCTCAAAGGAATTGGTGGGCGGAGTTCGATAGGTTTTGGCGAAAAGAAGGTATTTTCAGTGCCTGACGCGCTTGCCAAGTTACTGGAAAGGCATTATCTGGGCAGAAGCAATGGGTCCAACGGAGCTAGAGCTGGGGAATCCCCGTCAGGCTTGATGGACGGGTCATCTGTTGTATCGCCTCGACAAGAACAGACAACCCAGCGATCCGGCGGAGACCTATACCTTGGCGATGTCAGTGGGATGTTAGAGATCTGTCCCGAGTGCCAGGAGTACAGCTATGTCTTTGCCGAAGGCTGCGGGAAGTGCCAGTCGTGCGGCTTTTCCACTTGCTAAAACTTTGTCGCTACTCGCTATAAACGCCGGGCTTAACTCAAGGCCGCACTACATATTGTGCCTTTATGTTATTCAAGCGAGCCTCGTACATGTCTAAGAGCTCTTTTGGCAATGCTTGATAAATACGAGCGTTTGTTATGGAGGAGTCAGCTTCGACTATAGCTTTCAGTACCGCAGAGGTGTCGGGAAGTGGGGTAGTGGGTGAGGAGAGCTGACCTCCCGATCTATTCAGTATCCCGCGCATCTCCGAGATAACGGCGTTTAGGTGATTTATCAGGATGACGTAAAACTCCTCGCAGCCCTTGGGGACAAAAGCTCTTTCGAGGGTGGCTTTTATCGCTTCGAGGTTAGATGCTATTCCGCTCACGACAACGGTTTTGTCCTCACCCTCGATGCCCTCGGACGTTAGAGCGCTACGCGCGATGGTAAGTTGCTCTCGGTAGTCTGCAACAGCGCCAAAAAGTGCGGAGCGAAGTTGGACTTGCTCAACTATGGGATCCATTGTCTGGATGAGAGAGTCTACATCCGATTTGACGGCGGCAGGATCTGGCCTGCCGCCGAATACGGTCAGTGGCAATTTAGACGGCGGGCGCTCAGAAGTGACTCTTTTAAAGGACATAACTCCTTGCAGAGCTTGTTTCGCTTTGTTGGAGGCTTCTCTGAAGTCTGGCGCCATCTGAGCTGACAACAGCTGGCGGTATGAGCTATTTAGGTCTTCGAGTTGACCAATGGCAGATTCGATTCGAGTCTTGTACGCCTCGGCTCTGCGTTGCGGCAGCATAATCTCGTACAGCGACAGGAAGGCAGTAGTTACGACAATCGAGGCCAAAACTGCAACTGCTCGATACAACGACACTGGAGCTTCTCTGACAACTCGAGGTGGTCCCGTTACTAAGGGAGGCATGCTGGGGGTAGCTTGAATGGTGGGATCCACTAAATCTGGAGTATCACCAGATTGTGCGAAGCCTCGAGAGGCGACTAATTCTTCGACGAGACTCCTCGATTTAGGGAAGGGATTGATTTCGACGTCAGTACTGTTCGAGTGGCGTATTTGGTTCAGCCAGCTCGAATACAGGTGTTCGTCGATCGCGCGGCTCTCAATTTCATCTCCGCTCGCCCATGATTGCGGGCTCTGCTTGGGCGGAGTTGAAGCATCCGATGACCTTGGTCTATCTGATCGAGTTTCCATTACGCCTTGTCGAGACTGTGCCCAGGCGACGTCGGTTCTGAGGTCACCCTCAAGGCTAGCATGGCATAGCTGCTTCGCCATTGAACAAGGACCCATTGAAATAATCGGTGCGCCCGGCAGGATTCGAACCTGCGACCTACGGATTATGAGTCCGCTGCTCTGACCAGCTGAGCTACGGGCGCTCGGCTGCTGTCGTGGTCGAGGTAGTTCTAGAAGTTAGTGTAGCGGTCTCGACCAGCGATGCCTAACGAAAGTCTCGACTTGCGGGAGCGGCTTCGAAGGCAAGCTCTGCTATCCGTGCCGCCAACAAGTTTACGGATCCTTGATACTTTTCGACTACCCCCTCGATCAATGCGGATCTTGCCCGGACGATGGTTTCGAGGTGCCTCTCGAGTGTTCGAGGATCGACTATTACATTGAGCATCCCTGTTTCGTCTTCGAGGTTCAAAAAAAGAGTTCCTCTTGCTGTTGATGGACGTTGTTTGTGGGTAATAATTCCTGCGACTTTTGCCCTGCTCTTGTTTTTCGAAGCCAATACATCTGCCACTGTCCATACGCCTTGTTCAGCAAGAAAGGATCGGTAGTGCTCCATGAGGTGAGAGTGCGGAGACACCCCAGTAGCCCACAAGTCGGCTACTGTTTTTTCAAAAGGACTCATCTCTACGATATGCTCGGGAAGCTGAATCTCGCTTCCTATGCGAGGCAGGCGCACCTTGGTTTTTGCAGTAGTGATGCCATCGGCAGCGACGCCAGCTTTCCATATTCCTTCCCGTCTAGATATCCCTAAGGACCTAAGAGCTCCCGCCATGGCCAATGATTCGAGTGTTTTTCTGTCGAGGCCCGTCCGCTCGGCAAAATCATAAAAGTCTCGAAAAGGCTTCATGTTCGGAAAGCCTTCCCTGACTAGACTGCTCGCCTCGCTCCTCGGGAGCTCATGATCACTTACATTTGTCCCCATCGATCTCTCGCTGCTACGACCGCCTTCTTGCGATTGACGACGAGCACGCAGGATACTCTCGATGGTCCGTGGACCGAGATTGCGAACATAACGCAATCCTAGAAGTACCGGCTTTCCGCCCGAGCTAGAAGGCATCGTGTCAACCAGAGTGCAGTCGAAGTCGCTGTAACAGACATCAGGCTCCAAGACCACCACTCCATGACGCTTAGCATCCGAGATTAGAGAGGCGGGACTGTAGAACCCCATGGGCTGTGAATTGAGGATGGCTGCCAAGTACTCTGCCGGGTAGTGATAGCGGAGCCATGCGGAGGCATAAACAAGGTAGGCAAAGCTAGCCGCGTGACTCTCTGGAAAACCAAAGTCGGCGAATCCTAGCAGTTTCGAGTAAATCTCTTCGGCAACTCTATCGGGTATCCCGTTGGCTCGCATTCCCTCAAAAAGCTCTTCTTTGAGAGCGGCTAGTCTCTCTCGGCTGCGTTTGTGACTTAGAGCTTGGCGGAGTTTGTCTGCTCGAGATGGAGAAAAGCCCGCGGCGTCCATTGCAATCCGCATGAGCTGCTCTTGAAATATGGGGACCCCAAGAGTTTTTTCGAGAGCTGGCCGTAAAAGGGGGTGGGGATACGTGATGGGTTCCTCGCCGCGCCTGCGTCTTATGTAGGGGTGTACCGATTCTCCTTGGATTGGCCCCGGTCTTATCAGGGCGACTTGGACGACCAGGTCATAAAAACAACGGGGGCGAACGCGGGGCAAGGCGCCCATCTGAGCACGGCTCTCTATCTGGAAAACGCCAACCGTATCAGCGGAAGAGATGGTCTCGTAGACCTCGGGCTCTTGGGGGAGCTTGGAAAGATCTATTTCTACCCCGTGATGCTGGCGAACCAGGTCTATACAGCGATGGATGCAACTGAGCATTCCCAGTCCCAAAAGGTCGAATTTGACCAGTCCCATCGCAGAGCAGTCGTCCTTGTCCCATTGCAGGACGGAGCGCCCCGGCATCGATGCCCACTCTACGGGACACACTTCCCAGAGTTCCTTCGATGCCAGAACCATGCCGCCAGTGTGTATTCCTAGATGGCGAGGGGATCCGGTCAGATATTCTGCGGTGTCTGCTACTCGACGGGCAATGCGAGGGTCGATACCGGATTTTTTCAGTGCTTGGCGTGCCTCGCTTCCGAGAAATCCTGAGACTCCGCGAGAAATGCTGTCCAATTGGCCCGGTGTAAGCCCGAAGGCTCGTCCAGCATCACGAAGAGCAAGGCGCTGGCGATAACAGATAACATTGGCGACTTGAGCAGCACGACTCCGCCCATACTTTGCGTAGATGTACTGGATTACCTCCTCTCTGCGCTCGTGCTCGATATCTATGTCTATATCGGGAGGACCATCTCGCTCAGGCGAGAGAAACCGTTCGAAGAGTAAGTCCAAAGCGATGGGATCAGCGTTGGTAATACCTAACGCATAGCAGACAGCAGAATTTGCAGCAGAGCCCCTTCCCTGACAAAGAATGCCCGACTCTTTACAGAATCTGACAATATCCCAGACAATCAAAAAATATCCTTCGTAGCCTAGTTCTTCGATGATCGAAAGCTCGTATTCGAGCTGCCGAAGGGCACGCTCGTTACCAGGGGGAGGATACTTTTTGGAAGCACCCTCGAAGACTAGGTCTCTCAAGTACTGAGCTTCGGACTTCCCGCCAGGGGTATCGAATCTCGGAAGCGACGGGGCGGCAAAACATAGATCGAATGCTATCGAGGATCCAATCTCTGCAGCCCTCTCTACGCTGAGGGGATCGACTAACTCCGCCATCTCTTCGGCAGACTTTAGGTGGCGTTCGCTGGTGGGATGAAGAAGAGAACGCAGCATGGGATCGTCGAGACTAGTACCCGCGCGGATCGCAGTTGCAACCTGGGCATATGTACCCTGCTTACGGAGGGCGTGATGAACGTTGTTGGTAGCTACAGTGAGAAGCCGTTCCCGAGTTGCAATCTGGCGTTTGAAGGCGTTGCGGGCACAGTCCTCGGGCATCAAGTTGTTGGTCAACTCGATGAACAGATGCGATCTGTCGACGATCTCCAAAAGATAGCGAGGGTCGGCAGAAAGAGGGCAGGCTCCTGTGAGAATCAGACACTCTTTTGAGAGAGCTTCGAGATCCGATAGACGAAGTAACGGATGTCCCTTTTTCCCCCTCAAATTTCCTCTCGAAATAACCCTACAAAGAGCAAAGTATCCTTTCACTCCTGTCGCCAGTACTACAACGTGAGCCGTGGAGAGCCCGCAACAAATCGAGTGGGAAACGTTTTGGTACAGCCGTAGGGAAGTATCCGCATGAATCGTGAGCTCTGCACCGTAGATGGTAGGAAGGGAAAATGCTCTCGCAGCGTCGGCAAACCGGACTGCTCCGTACAAGCCGTTGTGATCGGTTATAGCAAGCCCACAGTAGCCGAGTTGAGCGGCCTGCTCGACTAGCTTAGCGGGATCCGATACGCCATCTAAAAAACTGAAATTGGAGTGGCAGTGAAGCTCTGCATATTGCATCGTATATACGCTAAGTACAATGCACTAATCATAAATTGCATACAAATACCACAGGCCGTCTTCAGCACGAAAAATGATCATCGCCGATTGGTTTTGAGGATCTTCGAGCACAACTTGCCACACCTCTCCGCAAAAAGAGTGCTGGTCGTCCCACCATTTGAGGAGATAAGACCATGGTCCGGCGGCTGAAACTACAGGGTGTCCATCTACACTTTGGGGAGGATCGGTAATCCGGGGACCTTTGCGCACTACCAGCGGTTCTTTTTGAAAATGAACAGCTGTCACCCGGGATGCCCGCTTTAGAGCTAAAAGCTCCGGAAGTTTACTTGACCGATCGGCGGGAATACCTGGAGAGCGCAGGAAAACTCCTTTGCCTTGCTGTGATTCAAAGGCAATCTCCGAGACACTGCTCTCGCGGTTATCTTCGACGCCGTCGCGACTCTCTTCGACCTGCACCACCAAGGCAGGGTAAGGAAGAGGAAAGGCTCCTGGGATACAGGACGAAGTAGAGCTCAAGCTGTCACCTTGAGAACCTTCTCTGCCACCTATGTCGAGGCGTGTACCCTCCTTCGAGCTATCTGTGGAGGAAAAAAGGGTCCGGAATCGACCTCTACTTCTTAGCCCCGATTTGAAAGAAGCTTTTTGCTTTGAAGCTTCGCAAAGAGAGCGGCTCACGAAAACGGCATCCTCGTGAGGAAGATGTCCCTTTGAGGCTCCAGGCGTCACGACTTCGACAAAGTAAGCCGCTTCCTCCTCCAGAATCCAAGAGGTTCGGTCGAGAGCTTTCTCTATGACCTCCCACTCCCTGGTATTGCTAGGAGAAGTGCAAGAAAGTCCTTCCAGGCAAAGCTGGGTACCTCTCAGCGAGATCAAGTTCTGAGGGACGAGCCGAAGCTCCCTTATCGGAGAAGAGACAGCCATCGCCTCAAGATGCCATCTGCAACGCTGGATCGATGCCGAGATCGAGCTTCGTACACGCCACGCCACTGCAGCGACCCGGCTGCTCTCCTCGACGACTTCCAATCGCAAATAGCGACACTCTCTGGCTTGGGCCTTGAGTTTTTGATCTAGGCGGGTCGCGAGCTGCGCGGAAGCAAACAATAAGCTATCCATTGAGAAAGCGGGAGGGTCAAATTCCCACGATTCCTCCATCTCCAGAGGTGGCCTGGCTGGAAGCAGCACTTCGGGATCCTGCCCGTTAGCCAAAATCCAAGCGTTCACAGCCCACTGACCGAAACGATCAGCTAACAAACCTGGATCTAGGGCAGCTAGGTCGCCTAGGGTGTGGATCCCAAGAAGGTGCCACACATCCATATCGTGAGGGTCTTCGGGCTCTAAAACATACTTGAGAACTTCAATCGGAAATTGGCCCACAAGGCTGGCCGGTGGGGTTTCCAAGTCGAAGACCATCCAGCCTGCCGGAGGAGAAAGATAATGGGCGAGCGATATGCTCACAGCGCCATTCTTGGCCCAAGAAGAAGCTGAATCTTTAGTCGAAGGAGGACCATTACCCAAGGTCAAAACTGAGGAGGACTCACTCAGTCTGGCAGCTCTGGAAGCAGCCATAAGGGATGTAAAGCGTGTGGGTCCTATTCCCAGCCCTACAGCTGGCACTGTGTCACCGCGAGGTACCAGCACCGAGGAGGAGGGGAGAGACTCGAGAACTCTCTCTGCCAAGATACGGAGTGATTTGTAGTAGCGGAGAAGTCCATCGAGAGGGAAGTGTAAGTATCCTACTCGCTCTATCTGAACAAAAGGGGTCACCTCGAAAATAGCCTTGAGTATAGGAGTAAAGGCGCGCCTCGAAAGTTCTTCATCTTGCTCCACAAGCACAAGAGAGGGTAGGCGAGAGTGTGCCTCCCTTGTGCTCATGCCGACGGTGATGCCCATTCTTTCAGCACCAGGAGATGCCTCTAAGATGCGGCCCGAGGAGACGATAGCCACTGGAGAATCTTCGAACTCCGGGTGGGCGGCCCGTACAGCGGCAAGGTTCCACCTAGATATACTCAGGGTGCAGTAACCACGGTCGCTCTTGCCTTCAGGATCCATTTACTGCCACCTCGAGGTACCCCTTGGGATCGTCAGGACGCCAAATAAATCGCTCCTGAAAAGAGGCATTTTCTGAGGCAGAAATAGAAAGCAAGCCTTCGCTCCTCTGAGAGGCAACATAAAGGTGGGGACAACCAGCCCTCTCTGTGATAAACGCGACCCTCGAGGAGCCATACTCTCTGACGCTTGCTTTGATGCGGCGTTGGGAGAGGATGCCTAAAGAATCACTAAACCACTCTTCGCAAGAGAGGATGATGCTCAACGGAGCGAGCGTAGGCTCTCTCCTCTCCCCTGTGGTGGCGAAGCAGACTACTACTCCTCTCGAGGCTGCTCTTGCTCTAGCTTTTCGGATAACCCAATCTTGTATAGCCCCTGGTGGAGCCAGGACAACGGTTAAAGGAAAGCCATCTATGAGGGCTCCTATTGCCGAGGCAATCCTGTCGGTGCGATGGGCAGCAGGTCTGAGAACTACAAGACGAGCGAGGTCAACTCCAGCAGCGACTATGGCTGCCGGAGAAGCTTTTCTGGTCAGATCGACTAGAACGCAAAATCCCCATGAGATTGACCACCAAGCCAAGAGTTCGTAGCAGAAGCGGGAGACCCCGCTTCCCAGCGCACCGCTCAGAGTCAAAGTTGAGCCCGCTCTAATCCCACTCGGAAAAACTGCTGCAAGACCTTGGAAGGGATCGGGCGGTATAGTAAACCTTGTCGCTCCAGCCATTCCTCTGCGTACTGAGGAGTGGCCAAAGGGAGATGATTCGTTACCGAGGGATTTCATACCCATATGCTATCGAACATATGTTCGAATCACAAAGAGGTTTCTGCCAGTCCTAGAGATCTCTTTTTCTCCCTCGCGACAAGCGCACCTCCCCTGATATGGCCCCGTCGACTATCATTCAAGGGAGGTGCACCGACATCGCAGCGCGACCGCTTCGCGCTGCAAACAGGTGTCGGTTTTCAGAAAAGCACATGGAGGGGCAAAGGCAGAAAAAGACGGTCTACCCGTGCATGGAACCGGGAATAGAGAAGGGGAGCAGTCAAACAGTGCGAGGGATATCCGCAAAAACACGAGTCGTGGCTTTTGCAGCGACAACAACGCTTATAGCACTTCTTTTGCCTGTAATGCAGTCTGCATCGGCCAGTGCAAACGTCGATGTCGTGGATCAGGCCAGAACCCTGGATTGTGGTTCCTTCCCCGAGTATGACTGTCCTGCAACATCAAATCCGGTGGACATTTTCTTCGCCACCGACACCGTGACCGGACGGAGGCTTCTGTACACGGTGACTCAAGGCATAGGCGGAGTACACCCAGATCAGTTCAAGTTTTATGTACACGACGCAGACACGATGGCGAACGTGGCGGTCCTCGGTACCATCGATCCTTCCACAGAGACTCCTGACGGATTCTTAGGGGTCAAGCGTCCGGAAAGGATGGTGTACAACCCCAACACTAATCAGATCTTTATGACGCGCTCATGGGCAGACAACATTGCCGTATTGACCGCCGTAATAGGCGGTTCGGGGCCAAGCTTTGAAAAAGTGATAGGCACGGGGTTGTCCTCGAGACCGGTATATCTGGGCATTAACCCAGTCACCAATCTTGTATATGTCCCAAGGCCTGGTAACTACGGTTCTTTCTACTACCACGATGTTCTCGTAATCGATGGTAATACTCGGTCGATTACCACAACCATTTCTGTCGATGATTCGGCGACAGGAGTTGCAGTTGACTACTTAACCAACAAGGTCTACGTCGGAAGGCCCAATAAGGGTGACATTGCGATCATAGACGGTAACACAAACAGAATAGTGGGCCAGATTGCAGTTGGTAGTCCAATCTCCGATATCGACATCGATCCTTTTACGAAAAAACTATACGTGACTCATTCTTGCTTTGTTGTCGCTTGCGATCCTTCAGGGTCTACAAACCCCGAAGAGAACTCAGTTTCAGTGGTAGATGTGGCACAGAGTAAAAAGCTTTATTCCATGAGGACAGGCATCGGCCTTGATCCTCGGCGTGTCAAAGTCAATCCGTCATCTGGCAGAGTTTATGTTGCTAATTACGGGACCTCGGACGTTTCGATTATTGATGAAATGAAAGATTCGGTTTATTTGACTGTCAATACCCGCCGTTTTCCTCTAGGCATCGCTTTCGATCCAAACGGAACTAAGTTTTGGGTTACCAGCACTGGATATTCAGTGCCGTTCGAGCAGTTTGCCTCCGAGCGTAGCGCCATCAACATTTTTTATGACTCACCGCTGCCCGGAGGGGGGCCTAAGCCATCCCACTTTTTTGCCGAAGGAACGACCCGCGCCGGATTTCAAGAATACTTGACACTTTACTCTCCAGATGTCCCTCAAGAAGTCGACATCACCTATGCTGTAGGACCTGGACAAGGGGGCAACGTGATAAAGAGATATTTCCTGCCCCCTAGAAGCAGAGTGACACTTGATGTCAATAGCGAGGTAGGTTCTGGTAAGGACGTTTCGATACGAGCCGATTCGGTATCGGGCAAAATATTCTTTGCAGAGAGGGTCCTGTACTTCAATGGCGTGGTAATCGGCGCCACAGACGGGTCAGCATCCCCTGGTGAAAGCAACTTTTGGGTCAACAGGGCTTGTGTACCCGCACCCTGTCCAGGTCCTGCTTTTAGATCATCGTTTACGGGTCCGAGCGCCCATGACAGGTATTTCTTCCCAGAAGGAACCACGCGCGCGGGCTTCAAGCAATATCTAACCCTCTACAGCCCGTACGACGACCAGGTTGTGGACATAACGTACATGCTCGGTCCGGGTCAGGGGGGACCGATAAGCCAGCCAGTCTTCCTTCCGAAGGGCGTGCGAATAACAATCGAAGTAAATTCAGTTGTAGGACCGGGCAAGGATGTTTCTACAAAGATTGTCTCATCGATTGGAAAACCCTTTTTCGCTGAACGACCCATGTACTGGGATGCCTCAGCCGTTGGTGGGATTCCTAGCTCCGGCGGACACAACGGTCTAGGAATCGCACCCGACGCGATAACCGAGGTCGTATTCGCTGAAGGAACCTCGAGGAGCGGTTTTAGAACTTTCTACACTCTAGTAAGTGAGGCAGATCAGATCGTCCGGGGTACGTTCATGCTTGGCCCGGGTCAGGGCAGTGTTTTCGATCAAGACTTTTTCCTTCCCGCCAACACTCGAATAACTCTTGAGTTGGCTGGGATAACCGGACCAGAAAAAGATGCTGCCGTCAGATTTCGTTCCCTAAGCAAAACGCCATTTTTTGCTGAGCGACCTATGTACTTCACGGGAGTAGTGAACGGGGCGAGCGGTGGTACCGTGGCTTCAGCTCAGTGGAACTACGGCGACTTTCGAGTCCAAAGGCGCACGGACTACTACTTTGCTGAAGGGACTAATAGAACAATTTTAGAAGGTTTTTCAGTCTTAGGAGGAGCGCAAGCATACCTGCTAATGGCGAGCCCTGACATTACTAACACCATCCACGTGGAGATAGACTCGAGTACTGGACAATTTATACAGCAGGTCGTATCAATACCGAAGGGTCAAAGGGTCACTGTGGATTTGAACTTTCCCGTGGGATTCAATTTAGGTCAGAACGTAGATTACTCCTTGAGATTGCAATCAGCGACAGCTCAACCTTTCTTTGCCGAGCGCGCAATTTTCTTCCGGAATTTTGTGGGCACTACCGGGGCGACATTGTCATCCGGAAACCACAACTAGTCGAATATATCTCCTGGGTTTATTACACGGTCGTACCCATGTATCTCGCTTCGCAAAACTAAAAACAGCGGGTCGGGTCTTTTGAAAAGGCCCGACCCGCAAATGGGTTCCCCGTCACCAAGCCACTGATGCCCGCGTAGTTTTGGTTCGTTTGCCTTCGAGAAGCGCGCTGCCTCTCACTAATCCTCCTCTGAGGAGGAACCACTCTTTTCTTTCTGATGCTTCACGGAAGTTTTAGTTTTAGTTTTAGTTTTGTTTTGTTTGGCGTTTTTTGCTACTTCTTCTTCATTGCCAGATTGAGCTGAGCCCTCTTCTACGTCGTGTTCCGATGGCTTGTTTGCTTCCATTTCGGTTCCGTTGTCGGCAGCGTTCGCCCTTTTGCAAAGCTCATCCGCTTTCTGTGCCTCGTTCTCATGTGTGTGAGCCATCTCTGACACATACTTGCCATGCTCAGGGCCGGGAGGAACGCAGTGCGCTACCTCTGAGACATACTTACCGTGATTGTCGGATTCTCTCCCATCCGCCTCACCAGACTCGTTAGATTCCTCAACCTCGCCATCGTTTTCACCCTCAGAAGGAGTAGATGTGGGAGAGACTTCGGGTGCTGGGATTCCTACCGTATTCCCGACTACCACAGTGCCGGCAGGGACCGTACCGGTAGAAGCCTGATTTCCAGAACTAGGAGACGAAGCGTTGGCTGCTGCTGCCAGAATCAATGCCACACTCGAAACAAGCACCGTCCATGCAAGCCTTTTCGTTCTACTCATTTGTCACCTCCCTGGTGTTCCACCCTGGATATCGACAGGGATTCTGAGATTCGTTACTTGGCTGTTACGAATGATTATTAGTGTCACACGAAGATGAAATTGTTAATAGCCGCTGGCAATGAGAGGGGAGCATTTCGACTGTATCCGTACGGCTCCTTCAGATGTCTAATGAGCATCTGTGATCGTCTTGCCAAGCATTGTCACTCGCTGGTTGGGGCAAAGAAGTGGGGTAGAAGGATGTGCGATTCGATTCTCGCGCCTCGCACCGTAACAGAGCGCATCAACAGCGCTAATCATGACGGTCGAGAGATCGTTTTTTTGTGGCGAAGTGGCCACGAGACCAAACCTTTGACGCTCTTTGTCGACGAGGCTCGGGAAATGGCCGGCAAGATCCAAGCGAAGGGAGTAGGGCCAGGATCCAAAGTCGCCATTTTGGGACCCACTAATCAAGGAGTTGTAAAGGCGATAGCAGCATCCTGGCTCGCAGGGGCCACTGTTATCGTTATGCCCTTGCCCATGAGGCTAGGATCCATAGAAGCCTTTGTAGATGCGACGCGCCGGCGAATTCGGGCTGCTACACCCACCCTCGTACTGGTTTCTAAAGAACTCCAAGATTTGGTGGTGCCAGAACCTGCAGACCCCGTCCCTGTGGGCATCGAGGAGCTCGAGGCTTCAGGCAGTGCTCAGTACGAGGTTCCTCGCGTTACCCCTGAAATGATGGCTGTCCTCCAGTTCACATCGGGATCTACCGGCGACCCTCGCGGCGTTATCGTCACCCACAGCATGATCTGTTCGAATCTCGACGGCGCCGCCAAGGTTGCTGAGCTCGCACCAGAGGATCGTCTCATGAGTTGGTTGCCCCTTTATCACGATATGGGACTCATTGGAGTTTTGTGCTCGTCCCTCATCTTCGGAATAAATCTGGTAATAGGTGCGCCTCAAGACTTTCTGGTACGCCCCAGAGACTGGCTGGAGGCCATTTCTCACTTCAAAGCCACGATCTCACCGGCTCCGAACTCCGCATATGCGCTTGCCTCCAAAATCTTGGAAAAGTCGGCGTCTAGTTTTGACCTGTCAAGCTGGCGGCTGGCGCTTAACGGCGCAGAGCCTGTCGACCCCGACACGGTAGATAGCTTTGTCAAGGCAGGTCGAGAGGCGAATCTTTCCCCTGGTGCGCCGTTTTGCGCTTACGGACTGGCCGAGGCAACGATCGCCGCTACATTTCCTAAGCCGGGCACAGGGATGTCCGTGGATGTAGTATCGGCTATCCGACTAGAGCGCGAAAACATTGCCGCTCCACCTTCGGTAGGCCAAGAAGCCAGACGCCTACCAAAGTTGGGTCGTCCTGTACCCAGCGTCGAGCTGCGCATCGTGGACGATGCAGGAAACGAGCTAGGGGAAAGGGTCGTTGGAGAAGTTGAATTGAGAGGACCGGCAATTACGCCAGGGTATTATAACGATCCCCAGGCCACCACCGAGGTCTTCGATGGCGAATGGTTACGCACGGGCGATTACGGCTACATAGCCGATGGAGAGCTTGTTATCTGTGGTCGCAAAAAAGACGTGATTATAGTCGCCGGTAGAAACATTTACCCGCAGGACATCGAAAGGCTGGTCGAACGAGTCCCCGGCGTTCGTGCTGGGAACACGGTAGCCTTTTCTGTGCGAACTTCTCGCGGCAGGGAGTCCTTTGCTTTGGTCGCAGAGACCAAAGACCCAGAGAACGCCGGATTCATTGCATCTCAAGCATCAAAGACGGTGCGCGAGCACTTCGGGCTGGCACCCACCGAGGTCGTGATGGTTCCAGCAGGAACTATTCCCAAAACATCTAGTGGCAAACTTCAGCGAAGCCTCACCAGAAAGCTCTACGAAGAGGGAAAGCTTCCGGAGCTCGCTAAGAGCGCATGACCTCAAACTGGGCCCACGTCCCATTGGGCACCAAGGCGGTACTCATTTTGTCAGAGGCCTCCGCTATGCTTGCCTTTGCTCGAACTGCCCGTTTCGCCGCCGGCTGTCAATAGAAGCTTTTTTCGATTTCGCAGGGGGCCGTAAAGGGGTAGGTACCGATGTCTCGACTCCAATGCAAGCGATGCGGTGCTTATAGCCCTATGAGCGCTCAGTGGTGTACTCAGTGTCTAGCCCGGTTCGCCCATGCTGGCCCTTCAGGAGCGGATGTCTCCGAGAGCACCCAGTTTCACTCTAAGAGACATCAATCAGCGCCTCAGTCCTGGAATGTTTTGCCTTCGGTCAGCTCTGTGGTCGTGGACAAGATCAAATCAAATCTGGAACTACCTTGTTCGAGTTGTGGATTTCGGCGTGCTACCGGTGTCACAAAGCTATGGGTCATACGCGGTTTTCTTATCTTTCACCGGTTTGGTTCGGTTCCAGAGATTACCTGTGATTTTTGCCGTAGTTCCGTAGTAATTCAGCATTTTTTCAAAAACCTGCTTTTTGGATGGTGGGGATTCCCCTGGGGCCTGGGAACCCCCATCGTTCTAGTCCAAAACCTTGCAGCGTTAGGAGCTTCTTCGTCGCTCCGTCGTCGGGATCTGGACGAGCTAACACGCTCGATAGGAATCGACATTGAAAGAGAACTCACCGAGATTCTCGGGTTTATAGAGTCGTTGGTTGCACTGGCATCTGCTGTTGCACGGGCAGACGGAGCGGTAATGCGATCCGAAATCAACGCGGTAACAGAAATTTGTACTCGATTCTCTGACGGCATGTTGCCTCCGGATCTCGTTAAGCGGTGGATTATTTCTGGATACACAACGACGTTCGACCCTCGAACTCTGGACCGACTGAGCCAACGGCTTCTCTTAACCTTCGGGGTCATCGTTGCCTTGGTCGATGGAAAGCTTAGCGACCCTGAAATTTCCTTACTCAAGCACTGGGAAAGTTGGCTTGGCCTGCCCGGGGACACCGTCGAAAACATACTATCCGAGTTCGCCAAAGCTGACTCTAGCGACTCCAATGCATCCACAACTGCAGTTTCTGAATTAAACCGGCAAAAAGCATGCGCCATTCTTGGAGTCGCTCAGGATGCATCGCTTATCGAGATAAAAAAACGCTACCGAGAATTAATGCTTCGCTATCACCCAGACATGGCGCCTAAAAGTGGGATTAGCCCGTCTGAAGCTACATCGAAAGCGGCCGAGATAAACTGGGCATACCAAGTGCTGCGTGGCACAGCGGCTTAGTAGCTGGGATTCGGCCAACGACACAACTCCGTCTCTGCAATGTGCCCATAAGGAATCTTATGTCAACTTACTTGACTGCAGATCGACCTAATTACCCAGCACTCGCTGCAGCATGCTCAGATACCGACGCTTTTTCTTCTTGTTGTTTTTGCAAAGCCTCGGCTACCGCACGAAGAATTTTTGCTGCGTCTTCGTCCATGTGCTCTCGCGCCTTGTACAAGACATACGAGCCAAGAAATACAGGCGGAAGTATTACAAAGAATGCAAGCCGTAGGCCCTGTCCAGGTTCCGCAACCCCTAACCCGAGGTAGTCACTGGCCCACCTTGAGTGCCCTACAATTCGACCTGTGGTCTTTATAAGGCTCGGACGATTGAAGAAATCCGTTAGTTGACCTAGAAGCGGCGCTGCTAAGGCAGATCCAGAAAGCGCAGCCACTAGAGAAAAGGCTGCAAACCCTGCTCCTCTAAGGGTTGCTGGCACTGCATCGGAAAGTCCGGCTCTTAATGCTGGCAAAGCCATCGTTACGAAAAAGATCGCGCCTAACTGAAGTACTACTCTGATCAAAACAAAGTTTTTGTCAAACACTGCCGGAAGGGAAAGAAACATCACTATCGTCGCCGCGAATATGCAGTACGCCGGGATAACTACTCGCCCCCCTTTTATCTTTGTACCGTAACGGTCTGCAAGATTGCCTCCCACTATTGTTCCCGCGACACCTCCGACTGTCACCATTGCTCCAACCAAAATACCCGACGCTGCCTCGCTCATACCGGAGTAACGTTGGTAAAAAATAGGAAGCCACGCCGAAAGCCCGTATACGGTGAACAAAAGGGCGCTCACTCCAACCAAGGAATAACGCAGGGTTGGAATCGAAAGAATCGTCTTCATATCCTCTTTAAGTCCTTGGACCAATAGGACAAAGAACCTTCCCACCCCTTCCTCGAAAACCGGCCGTACCTCCGATTCCTCAGCTTCCTCAAACTTTTTGACGGCGCCTATAGCTATCCTGTCCCCCATCCCCCGCTTCGGCTCTTTGAGGCGATACACCAGAGCTGCAACCACGAGGCCCGGAACTCCGGCAATGACAAATGCCCATCGCCAACCGAAGGCCTGGCCGACCGCTCCACCTAGAGCAAGGCCAATGCCGGCCCCTATGAAGAAGAGATTTTGTTGCACCGAAAATGCCCTACCTCGCCGAGAAGGAGGATAGTAATCCGCCAGAAGTGAGCTAGCTGAGGGCTCGGTTATTCCCTGACCCAGGCCGAGTAAGGCCCTGAAGAAAAACAGCTGAAAATAGGAGAAAGAAAGAGCAGTCGCCGAGGTGAGAAAGCTCCAAAACACCACGGTCCAGCCAATGGTCTTACGTCGGATACGGCGGTCAGCAACATATCCTGCAGGGACTGTGACGATGGCATGCACGATGATAAAGGCAGAAGTCAGCCATCCCAAGGCACTGTCCGATAAATGGAATTGGTCTTTTAACTGCGAAAGTACACCCCGTAGGATGTTTTGATCGAGTTGATCGACGGCGATGACAAGGCCGAGCACAATCATCGGCCACACCCCAACTTCAAAGGGTTTCGATCTAGCGCCGGTCCCCACCTCCAGATAGGTGGATGCGTCTTCTTGGCGATCTTCGCCGTGCTCGCTCATCCTGCTTGGAATCTCCGCTATTTAGAGGGTCAAATTTTTGCCAGTCAAAACCCGAACCTCAAAGACGTGCAAACGGGTACGCTCCCTCTAGTCCTTCTTGTATTGCCAGCAGCGCTCCTCGGCTGTACTAACCCATCGGAGGTTGCTCAGTCCGGGCGCGATCATTCTAGCGAGATAAAGAGTGTGTAAGGCTAGTGGGTGATAGTGAGCGTTTCTTCCGATTCGACATCCGACAAACCTTTCGAGACCCTCGATGTGGTTTCGAAGCAACATCCCCTTCTTCGTAGAGGAGCTTTTGCAGACAGTTCGATCAACGATGCCATCGAACACTGCGTCTCCTTAGCTGCTCCCGATGCTCCTTCTGAGAAGGCATCACTTGCAGCAGAAATGGTCGCCACGGCTTTGCGACTTCTTCGAGACGATGCACCGACAGGCGACATCAAGCTAATTCTTTCGGCACTGAAAGAGCTACGTTATACGGCTAGAGTCTTTGCCCCGTACAGACAAGTACGAAGAGTTGCTATCTTCGGAAGCGCCAGAGCCCCAGAGAACTCCCCGGTTTATAAGCAAGCTAAGGAATTCGCTCGAAAAATAGCTGGGCGAGGGTGGATGGTGATTACCGGGGGTGGGCCAGGGGTGATGGCAGCGGGTAACGAGGGAGCTGGAGCGCGGGCAAGCTTCGGCTTGCGCATTCGTCTACCCTCCGAGCCGGGTGCTAACAAGACAATCCTTGGGGATCCAAAGCTCGTGAACTACAAATACTTTTTCTCCCGTAAAGTCGCATTCGTCAAAGAGTCCCACGCGTTCGTCTTACTGCCTGGTGGATTTGGAACGTTGGACGAAACTTTTGAGCTGCTTACACTTATGCAGACAGGGCGCTCCGATCCCCACCCCGTTGTGTTACTCGAGCCTACAGAGGACACCTATTGGAACGGATGGAGAACATTTCTCGAGCAGCATGTCCTGAGCCGAGGGTACATAGACAAATCGGATCTCGAGCTAATGGACGTCACTGAAGACGTCGACCGTGCCGTCGAGATAATCGAGCGATTTTACTCGGTTTACCACTCTCAGCGTTTCGTCGACGGAAGGCTAGTTCTAAGGCTCAGGCGCCTAATTCCCGAAGAGTACTTGGAGTATTTGACAGAGAAATACTCACCTATCATTACCGAGGGGCGGATCGAGGCAGTGCCGCCGTATCCTGAGGAAATAGAGGACAACGATGAAGTCGACCTTCCCAGGATAGCGCTTTGGTTCGACAGGCGATCATTTTCACAACTCCGTCGTCTCATCGACGACATTAACGGCGCCCCACTTTTAGATGAATAACCGAATTTGAGTGATGAGGCCGACCAAACGAATATTTATCCGCACAATACTCTATGCTCAAAATTTTGCAAATATCAGTCACGCTTCAAATTCTCAGAAGAATACTCTGCTTGGCGAGTCCGGTTATCTTCTGAGTCTTTGGAACCGGATACGACTTCAGTAGCTTTCTCAGAAATAACACTGAGGTCACCGCGCATTCCCCATCCGGGACTTTGTCGTTTTATGACTAGAACATAGGTGCAATAAGCGCAGACCGCCAAGGCTACCCACTGACTTCCTGTCAGACCTGCGATAGTCTTGTCGGCTCGCAGGAAGTCTTCAAAAACGCGCGCAGCGCCATAAAGTACTCCGAAAGTGAGTGTTAGAAATCCGGGGTAGCGCTCCCGTTTGCTGAGCAACAGAAGAACAACCAACAACCCAATTGCCACAAAAAAATCGTAAAGCGCTGTCTGATGTACAACAGTCCCAGGAGTGCACGGAGAACCAACTGTTTCGCCCACCACCGCTGGATTGGGACACCGAAAACCAAGAAAAAAACTAGTCGGCTTGCCTAGGTGATCCGCTATTACAAGATCGCCGATACGACCAAAAATTAGGCCAGCTGCCAGACCGGGCATTGCTGGATCGCTCACATAAAAGAAGGGTATACCCCGTCGGCGGCAGTATAGGTAGGCCAATGTTACTCCCCCGGTCATTCCACCGAGCAGAGTGAGTCCGCCCTGCCAAATTTTGAAGTAATCGAGTGGCGAGGGGAATTGATCGAGGTGGTTTAGGACATAGAAAAGCCGAGTACCGACTAGAGCACCAATCAATACACGAGCTACGATGCTGTAAGCGTGATCTTCGGGGATAGACCTCTTCCGCATTCCCGGCAAAAAGAAGCTATAAATTCCGACAAGAAAGCCAACTGCGATCCCCATGCCATGTGGAGACAAAGAAATAGGACCGACCTTTATGCGGACCACGGGATTGTAAGAAATTGCCGAGAGTAATGCTCTCATTGCGGTATCTCCTCAGGGGGCACCTCGGACAGCTTGGGATTCGATAGGTCTCTTTGGGATAGCACCGGATTCTCGACAGGCCAGTCCAACCCCAGTTCCGAATCGTTCCAAAAAACACCGTGTTCGTCGGTTCCGTCATATACCTGGTCGACCAAGTACATAAGAACACAGTCTTCCAGGGCGTAGTAACCGTGTAGCACTCCTGGCGGAATATAAAGCCCTTGGGGACGTTCTGCGGACAATTCAATAATTTGACTTTCCCCTTTTGTAATACTCGACCGGCGAAAATCGTACAGCCCAACAAGGGCTTTTCCCTCGACTAGGAACCAAAAGTCGGATTGTCTTAGGTGGTAGTGCAATCCTCTCAACACCCCCTTTTTTGAGCGAGACATGTTAGCTTGCTTAGGAGTCAATGCCCCTGCAATCCAAGAGTCGCGCCAAACCTCTACGAATTCTCCGCGCCCATCTCTGTGAACATCCAGCGTGATCAATGAGGCGGATAGAATCCTCAGGCGCTTCAGCTCAGTTCCCACCCCGCTCCTCCAACTCAAGTCTCGCTAGATCCGAATAACCAGATTCACCAAGAAAGCCGTCTGGTCTTAGGATTTCCAGCCCGGGCCTCATCGGGCCTTCGCACCGGCGTGGTATGGGGTGCTCCCTTTACCAGTTCAGGATCGCTCTCTGCCTCCCTAGCGACTTCTAAAAGTGCATTCGCTAGCGCTCGTAGGGTCTCCGGAGTCTCCGTCTCTGTCGGTTCTATCATTAGGGCTTCTTCCACTATGAGAGGAAAGTACACGGTGGGCGCGTGAAATCCCTTATCGAGAAGGCGTTTTGCGATATCCATTGCTCTCACACCGGTCCTTTTCTTGATCGAAGATGCAGTAGTAACGAACTCGTGCATACACGGACCAGGATAGGCTGGGGGAAACGCATCAGACACTAAAGCCTGCAGATACCTGGCATTCAGAACCGCTGTCTCAGCCACTTCTCTCAGCCCGGCTGGACCGTTCGCCAGGATATACACCAATGCTCTCAGCAGCACACCAAAGTTGCCGAAATAGCTGTGAACCCTGCCGATTGAGCGAGACGGGTTCTCAAGGTAGAAATGGTCGCGCTCTACATCACGTTCTACAAGAGGTCCAGGTAAGAACTCGACAAGAGCCTCCGAAACCGCGACTGGACCAGCACCAGGACCTCCACCCCCATGAGGGGTTGCGAATGTCTTGTGCAGGTTTATGTGCACTACGTCAAAGCCCATATCACCAGGTCTGCAAACCCCGAGTATCGCGTTCAGATTCGCGCCGTCGTAGTAGAGCAGCCCTCCCGCCTCATGGACAATTTCAGCTATTCGCACAATGTTTTTCTCGAATAGCCCAAGGGTGTTCGGGTTTGTCACCATGAGCCCCACCACGCTATCCGACACCGCTTTTTCAAGGCTCGAAATGTCGACCATTCCTTCTTCGTCGGATGGAATCTCCACGGCCTCGCAGCCCGCCAAGGTGACGCTTGCAGGGTTTGTTCCGTGTGCAGAATCCGGTATCAAAACAATTCTCCGCTCTTGTCCACGAGCTTTCTGATAGGCCGTCATAACGAGAAGGCCGGTGAGCTCACCAGCTGCTCCCGCCGGTGGCTGTAAACTCGCTCTAGCCATTCCCGTAACTTCGCACAACGCCCTCTCCAACAGATACATGACCTCGAGAGCTCCCTGTGCTAAGGCGGGGTCACAGGCTGGATGCATGCCCGAGAATCCATCCATTAGTGCAATACGCTCCCCTACTTTTGGGTTGTACTTCATGGTGCACGAGCCGAGCGGATACGCACCGGCGTCCACCGAGTATTGGCGGTGAGCCAGTCGCGTAAAGTGCGCGACCAGATCTCGCTCGGATACCTCTGGAAGAGGGGGCGGACTCTCAGCTAAATGCTGTGGTGGAATCGCCTCATCCAACGATGGAAGGCCTTCGGGCTCGGGAGGTAGAGAGAACGCCGCCCTACCTGGCTGGGAATACTCAAAAATTACGGGCTCTGGTGCTCCCTCAGATATAGGATCGCTGGATGCCCGGCCGCCTGCCTTAGGTGAACTCAAACTGGCTGCCCGATCATTGTTCATTGGGTCACATCAACTGACAGGATTCCTGGTTGTGGCGGGATCTACGATCTCGAGGCAGGTATTTTGCCCCGCGAGGAGATACTAAATCCAACGATTCCGACTCACCTGCGTTGGGTGTCCAAATACCTGTCTCTTTCGAGCATGCTTTGCTGGACAGATTTAGGCACCGGGCCAAGCAAGTAGTCCTCCGGAAGACGAAGCTCTTCTTCCGCGTCTAGCCCCAGCTTTCGTCTAGCTTCCTGAACTTCGTAGGTGCGCTGTAAAGCCTTTGCCATGTTATAGCGGTGGCCGTTCTCCCGTAACTTCACCTCGAAAGTGCCTTCTACTGCTTCCCCTGGACGCAGCGGCTCTGGCGGTGTGTCAGTCTTTCCTACGATTCTCTCTATGAAGCGCTTTATCATTTCCCCACCCCGGTTGCGGCCCGGACGAACCTCTCGACCTCATCTATGGTACGTGCCGACGTGGCGGCGATCAAGATGGTGTTTCCGAGTTCTGGATAGTGACTCTCAAGCGGGATGCCAGCTAGGATTCCCTCTCTGGCCATACCCTCGAGGAACGTGGGTGTATCCACAGGAATTCTCAAGGGAAACTCACGAAAGTATGGAAGGTCCGTGGCAATCTCGAATCCATCGATCTGTGCCAGGCTCGAGGCTAGCTTGTGGGCAAGCAAACACGCTATGCGTGCGCTGCGTGCTAATCCCTCTGGACCCAGCCAGCACAGATAGATACAAGCTGTAATGGCATTCAGCGTTTGGTTGGTACAGATGTTCGAGGATGCCTTCGATCGGCGTATGTGTTGCTCCCGGCCTTGTAACGCCAGAGCAAAACTGGTGCGTCCATCGGCGTCCTTGGTCATTCCTGCGATCCTGCCCGGCAAGTAACGAACGTAAGCTTCCTTGCAGGCAAGGATTCCCAGGTATGGCCCCCCGAACATCAATGGGTTTCCGAGAGGCTGTCCCTCAGCCACTACGATGTCGGCACCGTACTCGCCGGGCCTGCGGAGAACTCCGTTTGCTACGGGATCGCTCACCACGATTGCGAGAGCTCCAGCGGAGTGAGCGATGTCGACCAGTAATTCGAGATCTTCGATAACGCCTAAGTAGTTCGGGTGTTGAATTATGACGGCAGCAGGACCCGTTTGTCCCGCCATCTCTGAAACTGATTTGTCCCCGAAAATTTTTGTGGCGCACTGGTCGAGATCCGCTTCGTAAACACTGTGTCCGGATCCGCTTGCGAACGTCGCGAGCATCTCTCTGTAGCGGGGGTTTACGCCCCGACTGACTACCAGCTCCGGCTTTCCCGTTATAGCAACTGCCATATTGGCGGCCTCGACCACAGCCGATCCTCCGTCGTATACGGACGCGTTAGCCACGTCCATACCTGTCAAGCGGGCCACAAGACTTTGGTATTCGAAAAGAGCTTGTAAAACTCCCTGAGAAACCTCTGCCTGGTATGGCGTGTAAGAAGTTTTGAACTCCGGACGACCTGCCAGCTCAGCGACGGCAGCTGGGATAAACTCGTCGTAGACCCCTCCCCCAGCGAAACAGACCAGCCGACCTCCCGTGTTTCGATCGGCTAAACTTCGCATGTATCTGACAATCTCGGGCTCGCTCAAAGGACCTGGAACTTTGGAGGAATCAAGTGCCGGGGCCTGAAGCTTTGGTGGAATTCCCTGGAAAACCTCGTCGCTAGAAGAGAGACCTAGAGTGGCAAGCATCTCCTTGCGATCTTGGCTAGTGTGCGGTACGAAACTCATTCGCCGGGCCTCAACTCCTTTCCTCGCTCAGCGATCCTCGGCCTGATCGGTCCCAAAGACGACAACTTCTCGATCTTTCAACGGGGTTCACGATAAGGCCATATGTATATATCACACCCCAATTTCGTGGCACCGACACCACGCACTAAATCAGTCCAGTGAGGTCTTTACAAAAGGGGGGCAAGTTAGAATTCCAAGAGCTGGGCGGCCTCTGATATCCACAGTGAGGCGAGTAAGCCTTGACAACTCCTCCGCACCTACTGCAGCTTCGTGGTAGCCTTTCAATCTCCTGGCGCTGTCATCCGATTCCAAAAGCAATGCGAGATTGGTACCCGCCACAATCTTTGTTGGAGCAAAGCTCGAGGGCATGCGAGCTAGAGCGATTCCGCGGCCCAAGACAGGAGAGAAACCCCCGCTCGTAACCGTTCCGCTTATCTCACCTGCTTTCACTGAGTAGCTCTTCCGGGGAATTGGACCTTTATCCCTCATAACGATGCCGATTGGCCGCCATCGAGGATACTTCTTGTACTCAAGAGCAGCCGCCTTCCCAACGAAATCGTCTTTGCTCTCCACCAAGACCCAGTCGAGGCCGGCCTCGGAGGGAGCAATAGATGTGTCCATCTCGTTCCCCCACAACGGGTAGCCCATCTCGAGTCGCAAGGTATCTCGTGCACCAAGACCGGCTGGCCCTCCTCCAATTTCGATGGCAGACCGTGCCAACGTCTCAAACACATCCGAAGCGCTTGCGGCAGGGACGATAACCTCTATCCCCCGCTCTCCGGTGTATCCGGTTCCAGACAAAATCCACTCCCCTGCCTTGACGACACCAAACCTCGGCGGCAACGTTTCGAGGCTGATCCCAGCGCTCTCACACACTTCTTCAAAGGCCGGACCTTGCACAGCGAACATAGCGGTCTCAGAAGTTATGTTATCGATGAAGACATCTGCTTGATATCTCTGTCTTATCTTTGACAAAGCGTCCACTACCGCCATTGTGTTAGCAGCGTTGGGTATGACCACGAACGTGTCTGAATCAACCCACAAAACGACAATGTCGTCGACGATTCCTCCATCATCGTTCAGCAAAAGGGTGTATTGAGCCTTTCTGACCGAGACTCTTAGGAGATCATTGGTGAAGGCTCGCTGCAGAAGCAATAGAGCATCTCGCCCGCTGACTAACACGCGTCCGAGGTGGCTCACGTCAAAAACCCCCACAGATCTTCTCGTTGCAAGGTGCTCCTCAATAGTGCCCGCCGGATATCTAAGGGGAAGGACCCAGCCTGCAAACTCAGTGAAACGCGCTCTTAGTCTCTGGTGCGCGCTTAAAGCCGGGGTGTGCACCGCTTGGTAGGATCGAGGACTCACGTTCAAAATAAGCTGAGCTGTCCGTCTGAAACGCTCCCCACACGAATTTCCCGAGAGGGGTGGCGCCTCTTTGCTCTTTCTAGCTCGGCGACACTCTTTTTTAGCTCGTTATACAAAGGACCGAGAGCGATCGACAACGAGATCTGCCCTCCCTTCAACGCATCGATGAGCCGCGACTCTTCCCCCGGTCCGAACACCAAAATAGTGCCCTCTGTGGCAATGAGAGTCAGTTCAGAAGGATCTTCAGTCATTGCGCCTCTAACGTAATCGATGGCCTCCCTTATCTTTTGGAGGCTCATACCAGCTTCGATAAGACCCTTGATCGCCCTTATGAGCACCAGGTCTTTGAAAGAGTACAGGCGTCTCGTACCCGAGCCTGATGCATCCTTGATCCCTGGCTTTACGAGACCGGTTCTACTCCAGTAATCCAACTGGCGATAGGTAACCCCAGCGACCTCACATACTTCCGGCGCCCGAAAAGCTCCCAAGACATCGCCGTTGTTTTCCAATCGGTCGAGAATGGAAACCTCCTCCCCTTCGGTACTCGAAACCTGGGAGCTTCGATGTAGAGAGGGCTTCTTAGTAGCCCTTACCTTTTGATTCGCCGATGCTAAAAAGCGACCAGCCATGCATGGACCCTCTCAATGGCAACTCGGCGCGACTGCCCCTCACGGCTCGGGGGAACAGAACTCGGCCACGGCAAAGCAGCAATCGAATTCGTAACCGGATTTTACACCAGGATAATTACGAAGTTGGGATTAGCGATCGACTCGAGAGCAGTAGTCGTTGGACGAAGCTTCGATGGTCACGTCGAGCCCTACATGAAATCCTCTGGTGTGACATGTTCCAGAAAACTCCGGAATTTCTCGATCTCCTCTTCCTCTTCTTCTTCGGGGATCGTAACGCCTGCGGCCTCAAGAACCTCTTCCTCGGCGTAGATTTTGACTCCCATTCGTACGGCAAGCGCTATGGCGTCGCTGGGGCGTGACGAAATCTCCTGTCGCCTCGAGTCATAGCTTAGATCGATTACTGCATAAAAAGTGCCGTCGCGCAACTCGGTCACGACCACCCGATTGACCGTAGCATCAAGAGCCTCGAGGATCTCTTTCATGAGATCGTGCGTCATTGGGCGAGGAGGCTCTATTCCCTGGAGAGCCATCGCAATAGCGTTTGCCTCCCATGGCCCAATCCAAATCGGGAGAAACCTCCCGCCCGAGACCTCTCGCAAGAGAACGAGCGGCTGATTCGATCGCACCTCCAGTCGGACGCCAACGACCGTGAGCTCTACCACGACACCTCCTCGCCTCTGTCTGGTAGCTTCTTTAGAATCGGTGTCCTATGCGCCGCCACAAAGAATTGTAATCCGGCTGTCTCGTGCTTCCTTGCGCGTACCTTGAGATCACTTCGCAGCACACCCTTGTACTGCCGGAAATAAATTCTCGACAATCCAAATTCCAATTATCTGTAGAAGCTCACGCTAGCTTTCTCACTCGGCGAACTGTCTCAACTGTCGCCGCAGCAGCTCGTGTCCTAGTTCTCTGGCAAGAGCGGCAAGTTCTCCCAAAGTGGATCTGGCGATCTTTTGCGCTTCTGGATTTTTTTGTTTCATAACTGGCTCGACGAGCTGCTCAAAAAGCGCTACCTCTTTGTCCACGAAAACTTTGTACATGCGCAGATGCCTAGCCTCTAGGCCGTGACGCATCATCGCCTTGGCTAGCCTGCACACTTTGAGATCTTCCTCGGTGTAGAACTTTCCTTCCGCTGAAACCTTCGCTTCGATCAGTCCATACTTGTCCAGTTCGCCGATGGCATCGAGGCTCAGATCGGCAGCGTCGGCAAGCCCTTCTTTAGAGAAGGTGCGGAGTCCCTCAGAAGTATCGATCGGCTCCCCTCGCACATCTAGTGCATCCGCACCTCCGGCCCCGCTCTCTAGACTGGACAGACCTCCATCTCGCTCTATGCTAGAAAGCTGTTTCTTTATGACCTTTAGAGGAAGGAAACGCTCCTTTTGCTGGCTCAGGATGTACTTGAGTCTTTCGACATCTTCCTGGTAAAACTTGCGGTAACCACTAGGTGTTCGCTCTGGCTGTAGAAGACCCTGGCTCTCTAGGAAACGAATCTTGGAGATAGTGACGTCAGGAAATTCTTCTTTCAGGAGATTGAGGACCTCTCCGATTGTCAGATGAGCGCGTTCTTGCTTGGAACTCATACCACGGTACTAGGGGGTGCCGGCCCCCTCGCCGCCTCAGCACCGGCGACAAAAACGAGCTTGTAGCGGCCGATTTGAATCTCGTCACCTGTTGATAAACGCGCCTGGTCAACTCGTTTCTTATTGACGTATGTGCCGTTGAGGCTTCCGGCGTCTTTTATGAAGAAGTATCCTTCTGGATCCTTGCTGAGTTCGGCGTGACGTCTGCTTACTGTTACGTCGTCAAGCTGAATGTCGGAATCCGGATGACGTCCTACGGTTGTAACCTCGTTTTCCAAGAAGTAACGCGAGCCTTGATTCGGACCTCTTATCACGACGAGAACTCCCTGCCCTGCCTCCAATGACGGAAGCTCTCCAACCTCCAGTCCCGATTCCTCACTCCCCTCTAAATCAACGAGCGTTACTGTCGACTCGTCTCCCTCTAGCCTGGTACCGCAGTGTGAGCAGAAGTTGGCGCCCTCTTCGGTGCCTCGGCCACAATTTGGGCAGTGTCTCTGACTCATCCCTCCCCCGACTCAACCAGCTGTCTATAAGCCTCAGCATCCATTAGGTCCGCAAGCTCGGACTCATCGCTCATTTCGATTATCGCAATCCACCCCGCTCCGTAGGGATCTTCGTTGATCTTTTCGGGTGAATCGACTAGATCCTCGTTGACCTCTGTTACCAATCCCGACACTGGTGCGTACACGTCCGACACAGCCTTGGTTGACTCAACCTCGGCGAAAGCATCCCCTGCAGAAACCGAGCTACCCTTGTCTGGTAGCTTTACAAAAACAACGTCGCCGAGGGCATCTTGGGCATACCAGGTGATGCCGGTTCTTACCTTGGAGTTGCCCTCTTTTCGCGCCCACTCATGATCTTTCGTATACAGCAGGTCATCTGGGTACATGAGTTTCGCTGTCCTCCGTAGTCAGTCTGTTGAGTCGTGACTTGTGCAAGTCGTAAGCATCAACTGCCACGCGCTATCTCTTCGATACGTCGTCCATACTCTCGTGCAATTTTTGTGGACTCTTCTGTGCTTGGTCCCTCTGCCCACACGTGACAAATTGGTTCTGTGGGGTCGGGGGCGACGAGCACCCACCCTCCAGCAGTTTCGAAACGAACCCCGTCCACTAAAATCGCTACCAAGCCCCTAGCTCGCTCTGTCATCGATCTCATTATCGTCCCCTTGGTCTCAAGAGGACTTCTTACCTCAAGGTGAACTACCCTCGAGCGAGGCAAAGCATCGATCTCGGCCGATAACGGGCCAGGCAGGTTGGCTACAAACGAAGCTATTTTCAAAAACTGAAGCATCCCATCGAATGCAGGCAAGAAGTCTGTGTATATAGCGCCCCCAGAGGACCCGATTACGACCTCCGCTCCATCGGCAATGCCTCGTTCGGCCGCACGCGAAGGATCCAACTCGGTCCAAACGACTTGGCCGCCTGCTTGTTCTATCTCGGAGACCATCTCATAGCTTGCATTGACAGGCAGACCTACGATGGTTCCAGGATTCGAGCGAAGCGCATGTCGTAACAAAATCATCGACATCTCGAAATCTGTAAGAACCCGACCCGAGTCGTCGATGACGTCGAGACGCGCCCCGCTAGGATCGAAAAGAACTCCAAAGTGCGATCCCGAAGCCTTTACCGTGTCGGCGATCCGTAGCAGTGAGTCAGCATGTTCCTCTTCCGTGAGAGCCGAGCGGTCGGGATCCGTATAGGCGTTGATCGCCAAAAGGTCGATCCCTAGGCGTCCTATAGCTCTTGGCAAAATTATGGATGTCGGCCCCCACGCAAGATCGGCTACGACCTTCAGGCGGGACTCCGAGATGCTCTCGGCATCCACCGCGGCGTCGAGAGCTGCTCGGTAAAACTCTAGTGCCCTCGGGGGAAAAGTGATCTCCCCGAACTCAGTTGCGTCAGCTCGCCTGAACTCTCCTCTCGAAAAGTACCTTTCGATTTTGCGATACGCGGCGTCGTCGAGGTTCTGGCCCTTGGAGTCAACCAAAAGAATTTGGACAGAAGATGGATCGTCCAAGACGGTGCGAACAAGTACTCCTCCTGAGGCTCTGGCTCTAACCGCATGAAACCGGAGGAGCGGTTCAGTTGTAACTTCGAGGTCATCGACGTTTAGCCCGGCTGCATTCAGGCCTGCCATCAAGGCCCTCGAAAATGTGCGAGCCACCCTGGAG
>PSLF01000015.1 GCA_040289475.1 Acidimicrobiia bacterium
GAGAGATGGCGCGCCACCGATTCCATAAGCGCCTCAAAGACGGGGTGTTGGGCGAGCGCTTGTAACTTGTAAGACGATTACCAAAGCCCGTCCGCTGGATGATGTTGTGAGGCGCCCGCTTGACCAGACCGCGAAGCTGCGCTCGAACATTCGCCGGCGCGTGTTGATCTAGCCGGGGATTTGCTTTGCGGGGTGCATCCGCAACTGGATGCGACGCATGCGCAACCCCGGTCTGCGACCCTCCGGAGAATATACGCCTCTTGACTAGGCTTTACCCGTCGGGCCGGCCGGATTTGAACCGGCGACCTCTTGACCCCCAGTCAAGCGCGCTAACCAAGCTGCGCCACGGCCCGCCGTAGCCCCCTACAGGCTAACAACGCATTGGGATATCACTAGGGCAATTGGCCGGACAGGCCCCTCGGTCGGATGCGCCCTCTTGAACCCGTGTCTATCAATGCCCAGCAATCCAACGCGCTATCCATCCACCTATCTGAACGAGACGCAGTATGACATAAACAGCAAAAGCCGCCCCCAACAGCTTTATATGCCAGGGAAGAGTAGGACGGCTCAAACCGGAGGCACCCCGTGGTGGCGATCAGAGAAACTACGGTCCTTGTTAGCGACACGCTCTAGCCGAGATGCGAGTTCTGCTCGCAAGTTTTCTGGGTCGACGACTGCATCGACGACGAGGTCAGAAGCTAGCCTCAAAAGGTCGACATCTGCCTCGTATTCTTTTTGCTTTTCCTCTATGAACTTCGCTCTTTCCTCCTCGGGCAGCGACTGGATTTTGTTGTAGTAAACGGCATTGACCGCAGCCTCGGGTCCCATCACAGCGATAGAGGCCGTGGGAAGTGCAAGAGTGGCATCGGGCTCGAAAGCCGGTCCCGCCATCGCATACAACCCTGCGCCGTAAGCTTTTCGTACTACGACACAGATCTTGGGCACCGTCGCCTCCGACACGGCCGTAATCATTTTGGCGCCGTGGCGTATGATTCCTTCCCTCTCGACCTTGGTGCCGATCATAAAACCCGGAACATCGCACAAAAACACGAGGGGGATGTTGAAAGCATCGCAAAGCCAGACGAATCTGGCAGCCTTGTCTGCAGAGTCGACAAACAAAACGCCTCCCCTCACAGCCGGCTGGTTGGCGACGATTCCAATGACGCGTCCTTTGAGCCGCGCGAATCCCACAATAATTTCGGGGGCAAACAACGGCTTCAGCTCAAAGAAGCTACCTTTGTCTACTAGCCCTTTTATCAGTAGGTGCATATCGAAGGGCTTGCGTCCCTCAGCGGGCACTATGCTTCGGAGCGGAGGCCCTTCCTCTGGCGCGCGAGCTGGCACGGTCGGTGGGTGAGCCCTGAAGTTCTGGGGAAAATAAGAGAGATATCGCCGCGCAACTTGGATTGCCTCCTCGTCACTGTCGACGAGAAGGTCTCCACATCCAGAGACAGTGCAGTGCATCTCCGCTCCACCCATCTCCTCGAGCGTCGTGATCTCCCGAATCACCACCTCTGCCATGCGGGGTGATCCCAGGTACATGGATGCATTGCCTCGAACCATGATCACCACATCACAGAAGGCCGGTATGTACGCCCCGCCGGCAGCCGACGGGCCCATCAGACAGCAGATCTGGGGAACCTTCCCAGAAAGGCGGACTTGGTTATAGAAGATTCTGCCTGCTCCTCTCCTGCCGGGAAAGAGCTCGACTTGATCGGTGATCCGGGCCCCAGCAGAGTCGACCAAGTAGAAGATGGGGATCTCGTGCTTGAGGGCTACCTCGGTGATGCGGATGATCTTCTCGACAGTCCGAGCCCCCCAAGACCCTGCCTTTACCGTAGGATCGTTGGCCATGACACACACTGGCCGCCCGTCTACTGTACCGGTTCCTGTCACCACCCCATCCGCAGGCAGCTCAGGATCCAATGCATTGGCAAAAGCTCCATCTTCTATAAAAGAGCCCTCATCCAAAAGCAAGTCGAGCCGGTCCCTCACGAACAACTTGCGTTGTTCGGCGAGTTTGCTTTTGTAGCGGGGATTCCCATCCCGGATCTTCCGCAAACGGTCAGCGAAAGTCCGAGCCAAATTTTCGGGACCACCCCCAGCACGAGAGGCAGATAGGTTCTCTATTTCTTTTTCCATCTCGGGCCCGCTTTGAGAACAGCACTCGGAAGTTCTCGTCCGGCTATTTCTTGAGCAAGTCTGGCCACTTCTAAGAGGCTATCGAGATCGACCCCGGTCTCGACTCCCATATCGTGGGCCATGTAGACGAGGCCCTCGGTCGCAATGTTTCCCGCCGCGCCGGGAGCATAAGGACATCCTCCCAGACCACCAATGGACGCATCGAAGTAGCGCTCCCCGGCATCCATGGCCCCCAGGACGTTAGCCAACCCCGTACCCCGGGTGTCATGGAAGTGGAAGTTAAGCGCCGTCACTTCGTCTGTACCCAAGACCGAACGCACCTCGTGTGCCAAGTCCCAGACTCGCCGCGGAGTGGCCATTCCTGTCGTATCCCCCAGTGATACCCCCTGAACTCCCACCTCCACACACCGCCGCACCAGCCGCACAACTTCGGATGGCTTGACGTCTCCCTCGTAGGGGCATCCCCAGGCGGTGGAGATCGTCACCTCGACATCTGCACCGATTTGAGTTGCCGACGATACGACCTTCGATAACTCTTCGATAGATTCCTCTCTGGATCGTCCGGCGTTTTTTTTGTTGTGGGTCTCGGATGCCGAGACCACAAATTGGAGATGGGAAAAACCTGCCTCCAAAGCCCTTTTTGCGCCCTTTTCATTAAGAACCAGTGCCGAATAAATCACGCCGTTTGCCTTCTCGATACCGGCCCACACATCTTCGGCACCTGCCATCTGGGGCACTTTGTCCGGCCTAACAAAGGAAGTGACTTCGATTCGGCGAAGACCCGTTTTAGAAAGGGAATCGATTAGGCGAATCCGCTCTGAAACCGGAATCGGAGCCTCGTTTTGAAGGCCGTCTCTTGGCCCTACTTCTCGGATCTCAATAGATTGCGGAATGTACATGGCTCTATCTTCTCCGTGATGCCCTAGGTACGACCTTGACCTTTATAGGGGTGGGCCCAATCCCTAAATCCTTTCTAAATCTGTTCTCCAGGTATCGGACATACGAATCAGGCAACTTCGCCCCAGTGAAGACAACGAAGGTCGGAGGTTTCCTAGCTGCTTGAGTGGCATACAGCAGCTTGGGACGCCGCTTGAGCGCACTCTCGAACGGCGGGGGGTTCTCTGCGACGACCCTTTGAAGGACTTCGTTGACCTTGGCCGTTGTAGCCCGTGAGCTATAAGCCTCCAACACCTCATCTATGACAGGTAAGATTTTCGGCACATTTCGCCCCGTTGCTGCGGACACCCTCAATACAGGTGCAAAGTCTACGAAGCGAAGTTTGCTTGCCGCCTCCTTCAGTACTCGCTCCTTTGTCTCCTCATCACAGAGATCCCATTTGTTGAGGATCACTGCGATGCCACAACCAGCCGATAGCGCGCGTCGTGCAATCGATTGATCTTGCTCGGTTACACCCAAACTTGCATCTGCAACCAGAAGAACTACATCGGCCCGGTCGATTGCCCTGTAGGTGCGGGTGGCACTGTAGTACTCCACCCTACTCTGGTAGCTGCCTGCCTTCTTTAGGCCCGCTGTGTCAACGAAGCGATACCGCCTCCCATGTTCGGTCTGTACAATGCTATCGATCGAATCCCTAGTCGTACCCGCTACATCACTCACAATAGAACGCTCCTCGGAGAGGATTTGGTTGAACAGGGTCGATTTGCCCACGTTTGGACGCCCAACTATGGCTACGGCGGGAATCTCCTCCTCTTCAACTGAGAGTGCCGGGGCCCGATCTCCGAGCATCCCCACTATCCTGTCCAAAAGGTCACCTACGTTCCGCCCGTGTAGGGCCGAGACTGGCACCACCTCGCCCAGTCCCAAGGCGTGAGCTTCATAAGAAGCAGCTTCCCGCGTCTCGGAATCTACTTTGTTCGCAACTACGATCACATTTGGCGCGTGACCTTCAGTGGCCCGCTTTCGCAACAGGTCAGCGATTTCCCGATCGCCAGGAAGAATGCCGGCTGACGCATCTACAACAAAGAGCACGACGTCTGCATGGCGAACAGCCACTTCGACCTGACGAGCGACCAACTCATCTAAGACCTCACCCCTGCCCGTTTCCCAGCCCCCGGTATCCACCAACGTGAAGAGACGGCCAGCCCACTCGCACACCTCTTCTTTGCGGTCTCGGGTCACCCCCGGAACTTCGGCAGCTACAGCGGACTGACGGCCCAAAATTCTGTTAAACAGAGTGGACTTGCCAACATTTGGTCGACCGACTATGCAGACTATTGGGAGCTTGCTCATAAGCGATGTGAGTAAGGGGTTGATCGCGGGGTTCTCATCGAAGGTCTTTTGGCTGGCGTAGTAGACTATCAACGATGTCCAAGACGACTGTGTCCGTTAGGGGATCTGCTGGACGAAAAATGGTCGAGCCCGATCCCCCGTTCAACCGATCCACGTCTCGCCAGCGCTCGACCCTTCGCGAGGCCGGCATACAAATAGAGCGTGTGCTGGTATCGAAGCCTCGAGGGTTCTGCGCGGGAGTCGAGATGGCCATCAAAGCGCTTGTGTGGATGCTTCGCATATTTGGGCCGCCCGTCTACTGCTATCACCAAATTGTCCACAATCGTTCGGTTGTAGAAGCTTTTGAAAAAGCAGGGGTGGTGTTTATAGAAGACATCTCGGACGTACCTGGGGGGGCGCCGGTCATGCTATCCGCCCACGGCTCTGCGCCCCAAGTAGTAAAAGAGGCGGAGCGCCGGGGTGGCTTCGTCGTGGACGCCGTGTGCCCTCTGGTCACCAAGGTTCATCACGAAGCACGAACGAGAGCGAAACGAAATTACGAGATTGTGTACATCGGTCACAAGGGCCATGACGAAGCAGTGGGCACTATGGCGGTCGCTCCTGAATCGATGCACTTGGTGGAGTCCCGCCAAGAACTAGAGAATCTCGAGCTGAGAAGCGATCGCGCAGGGGTGGCTTTGCTAGCCCAGACCACGCTGTCTCACTTTGAGTGGGAGGGTATTTTAGAAGAAGCCAAAGCGCGCTTTGGCGACCTGTGGCTTCCCGGACGCGAAGATCTTTGCTATGCCACCACTAATCGGCAAAAGGCGGTCATGGAGCTGGCAAGGCGCGCCGATGCGATCTTGGTAGTAGGATCTGCTAACTCTTCAAACACCAATGCTTTGGTCTCGGTCGGTAAGAAAGCGGGATGTGAGCGCACAGCCCGAATCGACGGCCCAGACGACATCGATCCAGCAATGCTAGAGTCGGCCAAGACAGTGGGGCTTACAGCGGGTGCATCGTGCCCTGAGTCTTTGGTGGAGGAAGTCATTGCCTATCTGGCACCTTCAGCAGGCGTCGAAGTACTGAGCGTTATCGACGAAGACGAATACTTCCCCCTTCCACCAAAGCTCAGAGAGCTGCTCGCCGAGCGGTTCGGGAGTGTAGTCGACGATCGAAAAGTAACGGCCGCCGATGCCCTAGCAGAGTTGGAGGACCTCTCCTAAATCCAGTCGATTTCCTCAAAGTACCGTGCGGATAGGCGGGATTGAGGCTAGCCTATCGTGACCTCGTTGCTTCGACATGCTTGGATCTGTTGGAAAGATTTTCTAGCTCATCTAAAAGCGTTTCAAGAGAGCTCTTCAATGCTGAGGTTACCTCTTGCCGTTCCGCTCTCCCACCTCGCCTTATATAGATCGGATCCCCCACCTTGACAACGACCTTCGAAAACGGATGTGGAACCCCACGTCTGTCGAGCAGTCTGTCAGAACCCAATATCGCGACCGGCACGATCGGAGTATTGGCCCGTTCTGCCAAGTAAGCAACGCCTGAATGCAGTGGCCCCACTTCCGGACCATCCATTCGTGTCCCCTCTGGAAAGACGCAGACAATCTCTCCTCTTTTGAGGAGATAGCAGCCGGTCTCGATAGCTGCTCGGTCACCGAGGCCACGTTTGACAGGAAACGCGCCAAACAGAGTCGATATCCAGCCTCCGAGGCGGCGGTTCCAAATCTCGGCTTTGCCCATAAAATGGATAACGCGTCTGGTTGTCAGAGCAACCAAAAGAACGTCTACATAGCTACGGTGGTTCGGGGCAAGAATCACCCCTCCGCTAGACGGGATTTTTTCTTTTCCAAATAGTTCTAAGCGACACAAAAGCTTGAAAACAACAAGAGCAATCGGCCAGAGGATGCGATATAGGAATGGCCTCCTTACGACCGTGTATCCGCCTTCGACGTGCTCTTTAGGCATCTTCTCTCCTAGTACCTCTCAATCAAGAGCGCCGAGAGCCTTTCTGTGCCTCCCGCCAGAGGGCTTCAATCCGGTCCGCCACTGCGGTGGGCTCCAAGTGTGTTGTGTCAATTACTTCGACCCCCTTCGCAGCCTTCAATGGAGACGCTTCTCGCGTCGAGTCAAGGCGATCGCGTCTCTGAATGTCTTCCAGGAGCTCTTCGAGCGTTCTGCCCTTGTCTGTTTCAAGCCTGCGCATCGCTCGAACTTCGGGAGATGCTGTGAGGAACACTCTCACGGCAGCATCTGGAAAAACAATAGTTCCAATATCACGTCCTTCGACTACTGCCCCATCGCCAACGTATCTTCTTTGTTTTGCCACCAGTGCCTGCCTAACCTCTGGAATCGCCGAGTACTCTGAGACAGCACGGTCTACGTCCTTGCTTCTCAACTCTTCGGTAACGTCCTCTCCGCACACGAAAACCCGACCGTCTTCAGACATCTCGAAATCTAGATTGCCAGCCAGTTCAGACAGGCGAGCTGTATCTGTGGAATCTATTCCAGCACGCAGTGCAAGTAGCGTGACCGCCCGATACATCGCCCCTGTGTCCAGGTATCTGAATTTCAGTCGATCGGCCAAAAGCTTCGCGACGGTTGACTTTCCTGCGCCTGCTGGCCCATCAATCGCTATCACCCTGCGGCGCCTTCGGGTCGAATTCGATTGCGCCATTTCACCCCGTACTCATTGCAGAAGTCGGCCTTCACGGCCCCTACGAATAAAAGTGATCCGATCCAGCCATTCGAATTAGCTCCGAGACAAATTCCGGATAGGAAACGGCGCATGCCGATATGCCATGAACTCGGGACACCCCCTTCGAAGCGCATGCAAGCATAGCTGTCGCCATAGCGATCCTGTGGTCCCCGTGGGAGTCGTACTCTGCAGCCACCGGCGGGCCGTTCACGCCTTTAATCAGTAGGCCGTCGGGGCGCTCTTCTATGAATGCACCGGTCTTAGACAGTTCACGAGCAAGGGCAGCAATGCGGTCGGACTCTTTCGTCCTCAGCTCTGCAGCGTCCTTTATAAGACTCGTCCCACGCGCTAGGCAGGCAGCAGTTGCCAGTATCACAACCTCGTCGATCAAAGACGGTATTTCTCTGGCGCCGATGGAAAATCCCCCCAGGGACCCATTCCATTGGGCTCGGAGCGTGCCGAAGCTCTGCCCAAGCACCTCTCCTCGGCAATCGCAGACAATCTCGGCCCCCATCGAAACGAGAATATCGGCAAAGCGCTTCCGGACTGGGGTAAGCACGACATTTTCGGCTTCCACTGTCGAGTTTGGAATCATTGCAGCTCCGGCGAGAAAAAAAGATGCAGAGGATATGTCTCCAGGTATCTCTGCATGGAAGGGAAGCACCTCGGAAGGTTCCAGGCAAATCTCGCCGTCAGCAATCTCGACAGACGCTCCCAGTGCCTTGAGCATTACCTCGGTATGCTCTCTTGTAGGGTACTTTTCTTTGACGAGAGTCCGACCCTCTGCTGCTAATCCCGCCAAGAGAATAGCGCCCTTCACTTGAGCGGAGGCTACTGGCAGCTCGTATTCAATCCCCCGTAGACGTCTACCTCGAATCATCACCGGCGGAACCCCACCAGGAGAAGTGTTCACGGCAGCCCCCATCGAAGAGAGCGGCACCGCGACTCGGTCCATCGGCCTTCGTCTGAGGGATGCATCTCCGGTAAGAACCGATAGATACGGCAGTCCCGCCACTAAGCCGCTTCCTAGCCTCATGGTAGTGCCAGAGTTCTGGCAGTCGATCACCCGAGTAGGTTCGGCAAGACCTTCGAGCCCTCGGCCCTCTACCACGACCAGTGCCTCCCTGCTCTGCAGACCCACCCCCAAGCACTTCAAAAACCTCATTGTTGAAGAGACATCCGCTCCGGTGCTCAAGTTCGATATACGACTCTCGCCTTTGGCAATAGCTGCCATTAGAAGGGCTCTGTGGGAGACGGACTTGTCACCTGGAGGACGGATGGTACCCGCGAGAACTACCGGGCCCTCTACTACAAGGGTGTCACCGTCGAGGCGAATTCGGGAATCGTCGTCACTCGCCATCGAAGCGCTTTAGCTTCTGCGATCAGAGTCATCGTCTAGCGGGGGTGATTGAGGTCGAACACTCGCCCTAAATCCCGCTTCCCGCAAGGCTTGGCCCGCCGCTATGGCCTCGTCTTCGCCCTCGATGGTAAGACGCAATAGTCCTGCCCCACCGGACCCCGCCTCGACGGGATGGGTAATCGTAACGTCGGAAATGTTTATCCCCCGCTGCCCAACCAAGGTGGTGACTTGCGCCAGCGCCCCCGGACGATCCTCGATAGCTACAGCCACCTCCCAAAAAGCGCCTTTTGCCTCTCGCTTAACAAAGAATTCGTTTCGAGCGGCCCTTGCTTCTAAGAGAAAGGTCTTCAACCTCACTGCATCCGACCCAGCTAGCCACTCTTTTACCTCACCGAGCCTTTTTTGAAGCTCCTCGAGTGCCTCGACGACCGCTTCCCCGTTCCAGGTTAAGATATCGGTCCAAATCTCGGGGCTACCTGCTGCGATCCGGGTAACGTCGCGAAGTCCTCCTGCTGCGAGCTTAGCAAGTGCTGCTTCCGAGGATGCTTTACGAGAAACGAAGTCCATCAAGGCTGCCGCAACCACATGGGGAAGATGGCTGACGACTCCTACAAAGCGGTCGTGTTCATCGGGTCTGACGGCTAAAACCTTGGCTCCGGTCTCAGAGACGACGCCCGATAGATCGGCCAAGGCTTGAGAGTCGGTCGTCTCCGTGGGTGTCAACACCCATGTCGCGCCTTTGTATAGATCCGCTCGTGCTGCTTCCAGCCCCGATAACTCCGAGCCGCACATCGGGTGACCCCCGATGAAGTGCTTTCCGGAAGGGATGGCTCTTTCGACATCCCTCACAATCCGGGCCTTGACGCTACCCACGTCAGAGACAATGCACCCATCCGGCGCAGCCTTGGCAGCTCTAATAGCTAGCTCGACAACGGTCGAAACGGGCGTAGCAATGAATACGAAATCGCACCCCTCTATGGCGTCCTCTAAATCCCTAAAAGCACGGTCGACGGCACCTGCTCGCGCAGCGCGCTCTGTTACCTCGTAGGTTCTGTTCCAGCCCCGAACCTCGAAGGACCGCCCCGATTCTAGAGCCGCGGAGCGAAGAGCCATCCCCAAAGATGCGCCCATAAGCCCCATACCTGCGATCGCGACCACGGCTCGATCCTTACCGCCTGCGGTCACTGCAGCTCCTTCCTACATAGCACTAGCCGCGATCCAATTGGAGCCTTTCCGCAGCAGAACACCCCGATCTCAACCGATCACGCGCCCCATCACCCTAGCAATCTGCCTCAACTCGCCCATAAGTCGCTCAAACTCATGAGGGAGAATCGCCTGAGCCCCATCGCACAAAGCTTCTTCGGGACACGGGTGAACGTCTATCATTACGCCGTCCGCTCCAACCGCAATTGCTGCTCGAGCCAATGGTCCGACAGCATAGGAACGCCCAGCAGCGTGACTCGGGTCCACAATTATTGGGAGATGGGTCAATTGCCGTAGCACCGGTACCGCAGAGATATCGAGTGTGAACCTGGTAGCAGGCTCGTAAGTGCGTATGCCCCGCTCGCATAGAACTATGGACTCGTTTCCCTCTTTGGCGATGTACTCAGCAGCTAGCAACCACTCCTCGATTGTCGAGTTCATTCCCCTCTTGAGAATTACTGGCTTGTGTTGTTTCCCTACCTCAGAGAGGAGCGTGAAGTTCTGCATATTGCGCGCACCCACGCGTAAAGCGTCCGCATATTCAGCAACTAGCTCCACATCTCGCGCATCTAGGACCTCGGCTACAAAGGGGAGGCCCGTGTCTCGAGAAGCGTCTTTCATGATCTCGAGAGCTTCCTTACCTAAACCCTGAAAGGCATACGGAGACGTCCTAGGCTTGAACGCTTCGCCCCTCAGAATCGTCGCCCCTGACGCCGCCACAGCCTTGGCCGACGTTAGCGTCTGCTCCCTGTTCTCTACCGCGCACGGCCCGGCTACTACTGCGAAATGCTCTCCTCCAATCTTTGCGGTACCAATCTCGACGATTGTGAGGCCGTCTTGGGCTTCTTTTGCGACGATCTTGTACGGCTTCAGTACTGGAATGACGCGCTCGACACCATCGAGTGCTTCGAGGGGAAGAGTTGCGATCTCGGTATCGTCACCGATAGCGCCCACGACCGTCCGGAACTTTCCCTTTGAAACGTGGGCCTCTGCCCCGATGGATTTGAGCTTCGCAACGACGCTTCGAACGTCTTCGTCGGTGGCGTTGGGTTGCATGACGATCAGCATTTCAAACCCCGTTCAACCTGGCTAATGTCTATACTCGGTGTCTCGTATCGCTCAGTTAGCTAGATCAACTCGCAAACGTTTTGCTTCCCCCTCGTACACGTGTTTAATTTCGCTGCGAGATTTGCTGCTGTAGCAGTGCACGAGAACCCTTATACAACGCGGGGGACCGTGCTCAACTAGTATCTCCCTCGCTCCCAAAAGAGGCACGTCGAGCAGCCCGATCGCCCGAGCTCCTGCGGCTGGGAACTCCGACCTGAGATCCTCGGTCGCCGTAAAGATGATACTTACGAGATCATCGCTTCCTACCTCGTTTAGCTCCAGTATCTTCTGAAGCAAAAAAGCTGTTTTATCCACAATCTCTTGAGGATCATCTTTATCTACTGTGATAGCTCCCCTAATAGCGACAAGTCTCACGCCTAATTTTCCTCGCCCCCACTAGCTCCACCGTTGAGGTGTTTTTTATGGAGCCTCGTTGCCATGTACAACTGGTGGACCTCGGCAGGTGTGAGGTACCGCCACTGTCCTGAGGAGAGCTTCCGATCTCTCAGAGGGCCTATAGCTGTGCGCACGAGCGCTTCGACTCTGCCCCCGACCGCAGCTATCATCCTTCTTATCTGGCGCTTGCGCCCCTCTGTGATTGTTATCCGGAGGATCCGGCGGCCTCCCACCTTGTCAAGCTGACGCACTTTCGCTGGCAGCGTCCTTCCATCCTCCAGTTCTATCCCCCTTCTCAGTTTTCCAAAGGCACCAGGGACCAAGCTTCCCGAAACTGCCACTACATAGGTTTTGTGCAGCTTAGATGATGGATGAGTGAGCCGGTGGGCAAGTTCGCCATCGTTCGTGAGGATCAACAATCCCTCGCTGTCTTTGTCCAACCGCCCAACTGGAAACAATCTATAGCGGTTCGTAAGGTCGTGCGGTAGTAGATCCAAGACCGTCTTTGTTGCATGTTCGTCTTTCACGCTGGTAATTGTTCCGGCGGGCTTGTTCAACAATATGTACACCCTTTTCTGGGATAAGGGCACCGGCTCGCCATCTACGGTGATTTCGTCTTTTTCGGGATCCGCTTTATCGCCCAGGCGAGCAACACGTCCGTTTACCGCAACCCGGCCTGCAGCTATAAGCTCCTCGCACTTGCGACGGGATGCGATGCCTGCACCAGCCAGAATCTTTTGTAAGCGAACTTTACGAGCACTTGGAGCATCGGGCACGACCGTCGTCCCCGCTAGGGCTCGAGGTCATTGCGTTCAGTGTCGGCTAAGGTTTCCTGATCCCCTGAGTTTCCCTCGTCCTCCGAGCGCGAATCGGGCGCGAGGAGTGCCTCTTCTATTCGCTCTGCCTCCCCCGGCTCGGGAGCAAACTGGCCGAGTGGTGGAAGCTCTTCCAGGCCCGAGATCCCCATCTGCTCGAGGAAGCGAGTCGTCGTACCGTATAAAACCGCTTTTCCCGGACCCTGGTCCCGTCCAACCTCTTCGACGAGACCTCGTACCACTAGGTTTCTTACCACAGCATCGCAGTTCACACCTCTTATAGCTGCTAGCTGCGCCCTTGACACCGGCTGTTTGTACGCTATGATCGCCAGCGTCTCCAGAGCCGCGGCAGAAAGCCTCGCGTCTTGCTGGGAGGCAATAAAAGCTTCGACGTATCCGGCCTCATCCGGGTGGGAGTAAAACCGCCATCCCCCTGCCACCTTGCGCAGGCAGAAGCCATGGCCCTCCCGCTCGTACCTGGCTGCTAGATCTTCGAGCGCTCGCTCGATCTCAGAGTGCGATACCTCGCACACCTCCGCCAAGACAGAAGGGGGAATAGGATCTTCCGCAACCATCAAGATAGCCTCAAGATGGCGGGCTAGCTCGCCCATGCCCATGTCGCCTGGATCGCCGCTCCTATCAGACGTGCTCATCGCCTTGCTCCCCGCGTCGCTCCTGCATTTCCGTAACAGCTTCAGCTGAAACCTCTTGGAGCAATTCCTCGACTGGAAAACGCTCGCCTCCTCGCCAAATCACAGTGATCTCGCCGAAGGTTCGAAACTGCTCAATGTCGACAAGCTCCTGCTTATAAAGCTCGAGAACAGCCAGGAAGTGGAGTCCTACCTCCAGACGGGAAGTGCACGAAGCTGTCAGGTCACGAAAGGTTATGTGACGGGCTGCCTGAGTGCGTTCCGCTGTAGAAACAAGCACCTGAGAAAAGCGCACTGGAGGCACGTAAATGTGGCTCATCTCAAGCGAGGGCTGGGGGGCGCTTCTTGCGAAAACCTCCGCAGCGAGGGCCGCCAGCATTTCGGGAGTAACCCCCTGCAAAAGCGGCGGCATTACCGATGCATATCTCTCGTCGGGTCCTATTGCACGGGGATATGGTGTGCGTCCAGCAATTAGTCTGGAACCAATGGCCTCTGCTGCTTTCTTGAAAGTTTTATGTTCGAGAAGCTTTGCGATGAGATAGTCCCGCTTCCCCGCAAGCTCGGCGTCAAGCTCAAGCGCGCCTCCGTCTTTTGAACGAAGAAGCCTCGCCGATTTCAGCTCTATGAGAATCGAAGCGATCAAAAGGAACTCGGTGGCGGAGTCTAAGTCGATTTCCCCCAGCCGCTCTAGCTCCTTTAGGTAATCGTCTACTATCTCGGCTAGCGAAATGTCGTAAATCTCTACCTGGTTGCCCGTGATGAGGTGCAATAACAAGTCGAAAGGCCCACTGAATACCGGGGTTCGTACCTCGATCGTCATTTCAGCTATTGGTCGTTGCTCGTCAGATGTCCGGAGCAAGTACTTCCGTCCAAAACGCCCGACTTTCCCCTGGCCGCTCTGGAATTCCCAACGCCCACCAGATCCCTTGCTCCCTCCAAAGTAGTCTCCGCAATAGGCTTGACCTTCTCGAAGCCCAAGTCAAGCACCTGATCGACTCTCCCGGGCTGTTTAGCCTCGGCTCTCCTTTTGCGTATGGGCTCCAACGTGGCGTTCAGATTGCCTGCAAGCTGATCTTTGCAAGCTACGCACCCCCTAGCTCCAGCTCGACACTCGGCAGCCACAATGGCCGTGTCCTCGGGAGGAGTGAAAAGTTCGTGGAGAGAATAAACAGAACACACCTCGGGACGGCCTGGATCCTTCAAGTAAATCTTTTGAGGATCCGTGATATAGGACCGAATTTTCTTTTGCACGATTTCGGGAGAATCATCGAGAAATATGGCATTCCCATAAGACTTCGACATCTTCCTTCCGTCGTTTCCAGGGACTCGAGATGCATCGCTAAGCAATCCCATGGGCTCGGGAAAATACTCTGCTCCAAAAAGATTGTGAAAACGCCTAACTACCTCCCTACCTAACTCTAGGTGCGGAAGCTGGTCCTCCCCGACTGGCACTACCTCTCCTTTCACCACTGTTATGTCCGCAAGTTGCAAAAGCGGGTACCCGAGGAATCCATGCGTGGAAATATCTCTCTCCTCCAACTCGGACAGCTGTTCTTTAAAGGTGGGATTGCGCTCCAACCATGAGAGCGGAGTGATCATCGAGTAATACAGAGCTAGCTCCGCTACCTCGGGCAAATCGCTCTGCCTGTATATGACGGCCTTCTCTGGATCTAGGCCTGCCGCTATCAGATCTACTACAAGGTCAGATGTGTTGACATCTAGTTCCTCGCCGCGATCGTAATCGGTAGAGAGCATGTGCCAGTCGGCAACGAACACGAACACCTCAGTAACGTCTTGGAGCTGCACCAAGTTCTTCACGTTCCCGAAAAGGTGCCCTATGTGAAGCTTTCCAGTGGGTCGAAATCCGGTGAGAACGCGTTTAGACGCCGCTTCCTCTATCGATACTGTGCCTTGAAGCATGATCAGCTCACTGTCGTCATCTGACTTGCCTCATAGTTTTTGCGATCGGGAGATTCGCTTTACAGGATCTGCTCTGGCGGCACAGGAATCGCGAACTCCCGTCGTTGAAACTTACCAAACGCTCGCTCGAAGTCATCGTCGTCAACTTTGCGCAATGCCGAGATAATTCCAGGATCGACACTCCCCTGCTCTGCAAGCACCATCAGCACTTTCAGCCCAAAGGCGGGATCGAATAACGGGGAGGGACTACTTTCCTGGGTGAGCCTTATATCCGGCCCATTGGCCGCGGCCATACCTTTGTACTGAAGCGTTTTTTCTTGCACGCCCGGTTGAGCGCCAGGCGAAGCGGGTTGGCCACCCGGGAACGTCCCCGACGGGGGCGTCGGTGTCCCAGGAGTCAAACGCTCTCGCAGACACCTGACTGAGACCTGCTTTTTCTCTCCGGGCCCCAAAACGAAAGATTGATTCTCCAATGGGATAAACCGAGCTCCATTTCCTTTCTCGAGATCGCCTACCTCGTATGGGATGAGAGCCGCTACGACTAGAGGCGGCGCGCCATCCGCATTTCTCGCAGAAAAATCCAAGGAGACCTCGTTACTACCGCTTCCAGCAAGAGGTACGACAAAGCCCGCTAGATCCAATGAGAGCGAGGTTTCTATCGGCTCGGCTGCAGGCTTCAATTTGTCTTTGTTTCGCAAGAACATCATTGCAACTTCGTCGCCTCCTGGCTTACCACCTAAACCAGTGGCACCGCTGTTTGCCACACCTTTACTGCCTCGGTTACACCCAGAGGCCAAAACGATTGCCGCGGTTCCAATGACCAGAATCTTTAGTGCCGGTCGATTTACCATCGATGACTCGCCTTCTTGCTGACCAAACCTCCGACTAGGGCTAAGAGCGTCACAACCCTCCAAGCGACGCAACCATCGCTTCAACCGCCCTGTATGTTGGACCTGCTAAGACGAAGAGAAACACTACAAGAACTACCATCCATGCGAGACCGGTGTTGAGCGCGGCAGCGGCCTGGCTATCGGGGAAGCTGTATCTGAAAAACAGAGCGCCATCCAAGGGTCCTGCAGGAAGCAAGTTGAATACGGCGAGTACTCCACTTAGGAGCGCAACGCGAATGCCGGCAATTCTCGCTCCCCTCAAAAACTCCACGAGAAATCCTGCGGCGCTTTCGCTGCCGACACTTTCCAACGCCATGCGTGCCAACCGAGCGCCGAGCGCTGCGACCACGCTAAGTGCTGCATTCGAAACAGGACCTGCGATCACCGATATGGCAGGCCCAACGCGTCTAGGCTTCATTGCCCTAGGATCGATGGGCGTACTGGCATAGCCAAGCACCGCTCCCGAGCTCAGGATTCCTAAGATAGGCAAGATCACTGTCCCAAATAGATCCATGTGCGGAAGCGGATTAAGAGTAAGACGACCCGCTTCTTTCGCCGTTTCGTCTCCAAAACGCGTTGCGGCGAAAGCGTGAGAGAACTCGTGAACCGTAACGCAAAACAAAAATGTGAGATAGCTCAGAACACCATTTACAAAAGCGCTCACGCTGGGCCTAGGTCTTTGCTCGGGCGTGTCAGATACGATCTTCTCAGGCTTATCCCTGACACTTGATGCATCTCAACGCGTGCGGTCTCGCCTCTAAGCGCCGTAGCGGAATTTCGTCTCCGCAAATCTCGCATTTTCCGTAAGTTCCCGCCTCCATCCGGGCGAGCGCCTCTTCTACATCGGAAAGAGTTACCTGGAGACGGTCGATCAGCGCCAAGGTCTCCGCCTTTTCAGCTGTGGCAGCCGCTGAGTCGGCAAAGCCTTCGTTCACCGCAATCTCGACGCTTCCCGACCCCAGATCGACCCCTAGCTCCTTTAGTTGAACAATCAAATTGTTTCGCTCTTCTTCGAGTCGTGTTTTTAGATGTGCGTACTTAGCTGTCATCAAAGATCAACCCCGCTTGAGTCGGCCGATGCCAGAACCGCTCCGGTTCCCGGATCGCGGATGAGTGCTGCGATAGACAGACTTGATGCGTGAAAAAGTGATTTTTGTATAAGTCTGAGTCGTAGTAAGGCTAGCATGACCCAACATCTCCTGTACCGCTCTTATGTCTGCACCACCTTCAAGCATGTGAGTAGCGCAGGAGTGCCGCAAGATATGGGGGCTCAATTCTTCACCTAGGCCTACTCTCGAGGCTCGCCTTTTGAGAATTGACCAAAGCCCCTGCCGCGTCAACCTCTGGCCTCTAGCGTTCACGAACAGTGCCGCTGGGGCTCGAATTCTAGATGCTCTTTCGACTAAAACAGGCCGGGAAAGACTCAAATATCGCTCGAGCGCTGCCCGGGCATGGCTTCCCAAAGGAACTATCCGCTGCTTATTTCCCTTGCCCACGATCCTCACTAACTCGTTTTCAAGATCGATGTCTCCGAGATCCAGCGCCGCTATCTCGCTTATCCGGGCACCGGTGGAGTACAAGACCTCGACGATTGCCCGATCTCTGATGTCGGCAGGCGCAGGTCCGTCAATACTCTCGATCAACCGCTCGATCTCCTCTTTGCTCAGAGCCTTCGGGAGCGGACTCATTGAATGTGGCCCTGCTACTTCCCGCGCTGGATTGGACGATGAAATTCCCTCTGCAATTGCGAACTCATAAAAGCTTCTCAATGCAGACAACGCCCTGGATACCGAGCGCGCCGAGAGTCCTTCCTTGCGGAGGCTGACAATAAAGTCCTCAACATCGGAGGGACTAGCCTCCTCCGGTCCTTCCAGCCCTCTTTCGGACAGAAAGCGAGCAAACCGTGCCAGATCTCGCCTGTAGGAATCCAAGGTGAGACGCGATCGACCTTTCTCTACCGCGAGGTGCTGTAAGAACTCTCCGGCCCATTCCCTAGACAGCCTCCCAAGCGGTGCCGCTACCACTCAGCCCAAAACCTCCTTCAGCGGCGTCGCCTCGTAGCCGAGCGCCTCTGCAACCGCGGCATTTACGACTCTGCCGTAAACTGTGTTGACTCCACTAGCCAACTCTGGATAGACCTCGAAAACCGCGGGGATGCCTTGCTTGCAGATAGCAAGCGCGTAAGGAAGAGTTGCGTTGGTAAAAGCAAAAGTCGAGGTATGCGGCACGGCTCCCGGCATGTTCGAGACGCCGTAGTGGATAACGGAGTGAACTTCGAATACCGGGTCTTCGTGAGTCGTCTCCCTCGAGGTCTCACAGACCCCGCCTTGATCGATCGCGACATCTACGATGACTGCGCCGTCTTTCATGGTGCGAACCATCTCTTCAGTTACGAGCAACGGCGCCCTGGCTCCAGGATTCAAAGCCGCGCCGATGACGACATCAGCTCTGGCGATTTCCTCTGCAATAGTCAGCCGGGATGAGTACAGCGTCTGGATCCTTCCCCGGTGAATCGAGTCGACGTATCGTAGCTTTTCAGTGTCCTTGTCGATCATTACTACCTCTGCCTCGGCCCCCTGCGCTATCCAGGCTGCGTTTCGGCCTACGATCCCAGCTCCGAGGACGACTACTCGAGCAGGCCTGACCCCCGCCGCCCCACCGAACAGCACTCCTCGCCCACCATAAGGACGCTGCAAGAAATGCGCCGCTATGTGTGGGGCCATCCTACCTGCCACCTCTGACATGGGAGCCAGCAAAGGAAGAGAGCCGTCGGGCTTCTTGACAGTCTCACATGCGATCGCGACTACCCCAGAGTCGAGGAGAGCTCGAGTGACCTCGGGATGCGCAGCCAAGTGCAAATAAGCGAAGAGCAATTTTCCTTGCGAGAGGAATTGAAACTCTTGAGGAGTGGGTTCTTTTACTTTGAGGACAAGGTCTGCTTCGGCCCATACGTCTTCTGCAAGCGGGACGACGCGAGCACCGGCGGCAGCGTAGTGCGAGTCGGGAATCGAGGAGCCAAGTCCCGCCCCCTCCTCGACATAGACCGAAACTCCTAAGTGTGCTAGTTCAGCTACCCCCTCAGGGGTAGCTGCCACCCTAAACTCTGAGGGTTTGATCTCCTTGGGAACGCCTACAGCGAGCACCAGCCTAATCCTCCAGGCCTAAATACCTCGCTGCTAAAGCCAGCGTCACGATCGATTTCGCGTCTCGCACGAGTCTTTCCTCAACAAGACGCGGCCACTCTCGAAGCCGAACTCTCACAAGCTCCATGTGGATTTCCTCGATACCGTGGCGATTGCTCTGGTTGTCATCGTTCAATGTGGCGATGCCCCGCGCCAAAAACGCATGCATTACTTCGTCGGTGAAACCGGGGGAGGTAAAAAAGACGGCAAGCTCTTCTAAGGACTCCGCAGCGAGGCCAGCCTCTTCTGCCAATTCCCGGCGGGCACACTCTTGCGGGCTTTCTCCGGCCTTCAGCTTCCCGGCGATGACCTCGAGAATGACATCGTCGATGGGCGCTCGATACTGCTTGCAAAGTACAACGCTGAGGTCAGCCATTACGGGTAGCACAGCAATAGCCCCAGGGTGCCGGACAGCCTCCCGCACAGCGAGTTCGCCCGCAGGACTAGATACCTCGAGTTCCTCCAGTGCCAAGAGACGTCCCTGGAAGACGAGTTTGCGATCGATAATTCGAAAGCTTTCCAACTCGCGAAAATCGCTCAAACGTCGATCGATGGGCGAATCGTCAAAGCAGTCTCGCGCACACCAGACTCTAGGTCTTTTGAAGCATTTTCTGGGTCGACAACTGCCTTCGATGCTTTGAACTCAAGCGCTGCCGAAATGAAATCTCGGAAAAGTGGGGCCGGCTCCAGTGGCCGGCTTTGGAACTCCGGGTGAAACTGGCTAGCTATGAAGTAAGGATGGTCAGTGAGCTCGACTATCTCGACTAGCCTCTCGTCTGGAGAAACGCCGGACGCAATCAATCCGGCTTGTTCGAGAGCCCTTCGATATCGGTTATTCACCTCATAACGGTGACGGTGCCTCTCGGCTATAACCTCGCTTCTGTAAACCTTTGCAGCCAAACTGCCCGGGCGAAGCTTGGCCACGTAAGTACCTAAGCGCATCGTCCCCCCTTTTGCGTCGACGCCAGATTGGTCGTCCATCAAGTCAACTACGGGATGAGGAGTCGAAGGGTCGAACTCCGAAGAGTTAGCTCCATTCAATCCAAGCACGTTGCGGGCAAACTCGATAACCGCGCATTGCAAGCCAAGACAAATCCCCAAAAACGGAACTTTATTACGCCGGGCAAATCCAGCGGCGGAGATCTTGCCCTCAATGCCCCTCACCCCGAACCCGCCAGGAACAAGGATGCCGTCGACTCTAGAAAGCTCTTCCGCTAGCGTTGCCTGATCGTCTCGATCGGCTGGGATCCACCTTATTTCGACGTCGGAGTTGTGATGAAAACCTCCATGACGCAGTGCCTCAACGACAGAGAGGTACGCGTCCGGCAGCCCGACATACTTTCCAACTATTCCGATAGAAACGCTCTTGTCTGCAAAGGATGCTCTGCGTACAAGATCCTCCCATTCCGACAGATTGGGCTCATCGGTGTGAAGGTGCAGGGTACGGCAGACGTGTTCGTCCAGACCTTCTGCCGCGAGAACTAGGGGAATCTCGTAGATAGAGCGAGCGTCGGGAGCCGAGACGACAGCTTGGAGCTCGACGTCGCAAAAGAGACTAAGTTTTTGTTTGATGGACAACTCGATAGGGCGGTCCGAACGACAGACCAATGCATCAGGCTGAATGCCTCTAGCACGAAGCTCGGTGACTGAGTGTTGTGTCGGCTTGGTTTTCAACTCACCAGAGGGCCTGATGTAAGGAATTAGCGTGACGTGTATGTAATAGACGTTATCTCGACCAACATCTTTTCGAAACTGCCGTATCGCCTCGAGGAAAGGAAGTATCTCGATGTCTCCGACCGTACCGCCGATCTCTGTTATCACCACATCGACATCGTCAGTGGCAATCTTCCTGATGCGATCTTTTATCTCGTTGGTTATATGGGGAATCACCTGAACCGTATCACCGAGGTAATCGCCCCTTCGCTCCTTGGCTATTACGGTCTGGTAGATGGAGCCTGTCGTCACGTTAGAAAGCCGGTTGGTATTAGTTCCGACAAAACGTTCGTAATGACCCAAATCTAGATCGGTTTCACAGCCGTCATAAGTGACAAAGACTTCCCCATGCTGGAAAGGGTTCATCGTTCCAGGATCAACGTTGATATAGGGATCTAGCTTCTGCATAGCTACCCGTAGGCCTCTCGCGACCAGAAGGCGGCCTAGTGAAGCTGCTGTAAGTCCCTTACCGAGGCTCGAGGAGACCCCGCCTGTGACGAAAATGTGCTTTGCCACGACTCACCCTTCTATGTTCGTGTCTGGAAGCGACAGAGGGGAGCCGTAAAGAGCCCCGTGTTCCAATCGTACCATGCCTTCCCTGCTCCTCGGATAAAGAGGTGTACTCACAACATTGGTAGGACCGTCATGAAGCCTTCTTGGACGCTGCTCGTTGCAGGATCTCCTGTGCGTGCTTGTTAGCGGCTCGGGAGGTGGCTTGTCCGCTCAACATCCGAGAGATTTCCTTGACTCGGTCACCTGGATCGAGTCTTCTAGCACGCGCCCCCGCTGGTCCCTTCTCGATCACAAAATGGCAATCTCCGTAGGATGCGACCTGAGCCAGGTGCGTCACGCAGATCACTTGTCGTGTCTCGGCTATAGATGCTAAAAGCTCACCCACTGCTACGGCGGCAGCTCCACCGACTCCCTGATCCACCTCGTCGAAGACTAATGTCGGCACCCCCTCCTTGCCACCAATGCTGACCTCGATAGCGAGCATGAGTCGCGCGAGTTCGCCACCCGAGCCAACCTTGTGAAGAGGCTTCGGCGGCATGCCTGGCATCGGCGAAAATGCAAACATTACGCTGTCGCACCCCACAGGTCCAAAGCCGTCGGGCCAGGAGGGATCCTTGGATGACACTCCCACTTTGAACGTCGCGCCTGCCATCCCGAGCCTAGGAAGAAGCTCCTGCACCGACCTTTCGAGGCCAGCCGCACCCTCTCGCCGCTTCCGCGAGATAGAAGAGCCCAGCTCTATAAGGCAAGCAGTGAGAGCATCGAGCTCTCGCTCGAGTGCTTCTGAGCGACTTTCGGAACCTTCCAACTCTTCTAAGCGACTCTGTGCATGCTCTAAGAACTCGAAAACCTCGGTCGTAGATCTCCCGTACTTACGTTTGAGATCTCCGAGAAGATCAAGCCGCTCTCGCACCTGAGCGAGACGCTGATCGTCAGAGTCTACCGAGTCAAAATAGCTCCTGAACGCTCGCCTTAGCTCCTGAAGCTCTTCTGCGAACACGCGACATTTACCGCGCAATTCGTCGAAGGTGGGATCGCACCCCGTCTCGGGTCCAGACGACCCTGCGCGTCCAACCGCATCCTGTGCCGACTCAAGTAACTCGCAGGCCTTCGCCGCAGCAGTTCGCAACTCTTCGGCTGCCTCCAGGCGCCTCAGCTCAGCGTACAACTCCTCTTCTTCGCCTTGGCGAAGGCGGGCCGCTGTAATCTCCGCCACCTGATGCCGTAGAAAATCGATCTCTCGAGCGATTTCTCGGGCATCTACCGCCTGCTCGAGATACCGCCGCAAGCTAGTAGCCTTCTGGTAGGTAGCTGCGTACACATCTAGTTCTTCGAAAAGCGGCGCCCCAACGTAGAAGTCCAGAAGTGAAAGCTGCCGACGAGGATCTCCTAAAGCCTGGACAGAAAACTGGCCGTAGATCTGGATAGCATCTCCGAGTGCCCGCTCAATCTCCGTCACCGTGGCCATGCAACCGTTGAGGTACTGCCTGCTCTTACCTCCTGCGTCTATGATCCTTCTGACAACTATCTCGCCGGTGGAGTCGAGATGATCTGCAGTGTTCTGTTGTGGAGAAATTTCAGTTATTAGTCGCGGCTGAGTAGCGTGATCTAGTAAAAAGCGAGCCTCAATGGTGGAGGAGTTGCCCCACGGACCTACCGCATCTCTAGGCGCTCTTGAGCCACACAGATACGACAGTGCTTCGACGCACAAGGTCTTGCCTGCTCCCGTCTCGCCAGTGATCACATTTAGCCCAGCATCGAGTTCGAGATGAGCTTCTTTTAGTAATCCGAGATTTTCGACTCTGACTTCGACTAGCATCCCCTACTCGCAATGTCCAGACAAGCAACGGCTCTAGTACACACGCCATCCGGCCGCTTAGCGCCGAGCTGTCTAATCCAGCAGCCCAGACGCCGATTTACTTCGCCTTCGAGACGAGGTTATCAAAAGGATAAGACAGATCGAGGAAACCCCCGTTGAACTGGACGATTGCGCCTAATCTAGCCCGAACTTATTCCGAACCCGCTCGAGGAAGGGCCTTGGGGGACGTAAAAGAGCAAATCGGACTGGCTCGGCCGCCCTCCCGACGACACATCTAGCCCCCGGACCCATCACCGCCCAGCGCTGTCCGTCCAAAGCGATCTCGGCCGGTCTGTCTGCACGAATCGTGAGTTCTACTACCGACGTTGCGGGCGAGACAATTGTTCGGTCGAACAATCCGTGTGGAGCCACCGGGACAACCAAAATCGCTTCCACATCCGGGTCCACAAGAGGGCCGTGAACCGAGAACGCATAACCGGTCGATCCGGTCGGCGTCGAAACCAAGACACCATCAGCTCGGTACGAGGTCAGCATCGTGCGATCGATGGTCACCTCAATTTCGACAAGACGCTGTGCGTCACGTTTCTCTACCGAAACTTCGTTCAAAGCGACTGGATAAAATTGCTTTTCCAGAACATTGGCATCGCCGGTAATCGACACGACTTCTAAGGCCATCCGCTCCATCACGGCGTATTTGGCCATCTTTATCTTGTCGACGGAGCCCAGCGCCTCCTCGGGTTCGGCAGTCGTTAGAAACCCCATCGAGCCCACGTTTACAGCCAAAACGGGAACTCCTCTGGCATAACGCGCAGCTCTCAGCGTTGTCCCGTCCCCACCGACGCTGATGATTAAACCTGCTCTGTGTGCGTGCTCCTCCTCACATCCGAGATCGGACCTCTGGAGTACGGCTGCTGTTTCTCCGAGCAGCCAAACCTCCGCGCCCGCCCGTTCTAGAGCGTGAAGCAGCTGAGCCGCTACACGGCGTGCCTCGTGCCGAGTGGGGTGGATAGTCAGTGCTATGGGAAATGGTGACGTCATTTTTGGTCCAGTTTCCAAGCAGAAAGGTACTCGATGTTTCCACTAGCTCCAGGTATTGGAGAGCACCGAAGTCCCGCAAGACAAAGCCCCTCGGCTTCCAGGCGCTCGATGACTCTCTTTAGCACTTCTCTGTGCACCGAGGGGTCTCGTAATACGCCTCCTCGTTGAACCTTCCCTCTTCCCGCTTCGAACTGTGGTTTTATGAGAACGATGAACCAAGCTTCTGGTGCGGCGAAAGAAACGAGCGACGGTACAACCTTTGTTGCGCTTATAAAAGACACATCAACCGTGACGACTTCGATGGCATCTGGAACCATCGTCGCGTTGAGATCCCTTGCATCTGTAGCCTCGAGTGAAACCACCCGAGGGTCTCGCCTCAACCGCTCATTTAGTTGAGCTCTGCCAACATCGACGGCATAAACCTTAGAAGCGCCGTGGCGCAACAAGCAGTCCGTGAAACCTCCCGTGGAAGCGCCCACGTCGAGACAGATCTTGCGATGCGGAGAAATCCTAAATGAGCGTAGTGCTGCTTCCAGCTTCACCCCCCCTCGAGAAACGTATTTCGGCCGCGTCCCACTCACAAAAATCGGCTCTTCTGGTGAAACCAGCCTCGCACTCTTAGTCGCCAGCACTCCCGAGACCATGACCCTTCCTGTATTGACCAACTCCGCCGCTTGTGAACGGGTGGATGCCAACCCTCGCCTTACAATCTCCTTGTCAAGGCGCTCTCGGCGCATCACACCCTAGGCCTCTTTGTCGGGCGAGTCCGGCCGTCGACTGCTCGACAGCATCGAATTCCACTCTTTATCTATGCTGGCCAGATCGTTACGGAGAGATTCTAGTGCAGAGACAACCTTGTCGATCATGGTCCACAGCTCATTGAGCCTTCTCCGGACTTCTTCGAGTTCCTGACGAGCTCCACCGGTCGTTACGGCGTTCTCGTTTTGCGCGGGCAACGAATCAAGCTTTTCAGACGCTTGGCCCTTTGAGTCTTCATCCTCGCTAGAATCCGAAGTCTGGGATGATAAGCTCTCGTTCATGGCCATTCCTCTCAGAGACGATCTTTATCCTCGTAAGATACCTTTCGTCACTCTGGCGATTATCGTCATCAACACAGCGATTTGGATTTTTTGGGAGCCGACCTTTCGAATTCCCCAACCTGTGCACGTTGGACCAGTAGGAAACCAAGTAGCCTCCGACACCCACCAGAACTTTCTCCTCATAAATGCTGCGATCCCGTGCGAGCTTGTACAGCGGCGGCCGTTAGTCGTAAAGGAGGTGAGAAGCCTTCTCGAGAAACAGCGCGATACGGCTTGTATCCCCAAAGAAAAACTCGGTACGGGCGGAGAGTACAAGCCCGTATTTCCCAACAAAAAAATATGGCTGTCACCACTCCTATCCATGTTCTTCCACGGGAATTTGGCTCACTTGTTCGGCAATATGCTGATTCTTTTGATCCTTGGCAACAACGTCGAAGACAAACTTGGTCATCTTCGCTATCTCTTCCTGTATCTAGGAGGAGGGGCGATTGCCGAGGTCGCGCATGTAGCCTCGAACCCATATTCCATCACCCCTGCTATCGGAGCCTCCGGAGCAATTGCCGCAGTGATAGGAAGCTTCCTAGTGTTTTTTCCCTTTGCTCGCGTCCTGACATTAATTACCTTTCCGATCCCTCTTGCCGTGTACTTGCCGGCGTTCGCGCCGATTTTGTTCTGGTTTGTCCTTCAGTTCACCCCTATCGTCGGATCCAATGTGGCCGTGTGGGCCCATATAGGAGGATTCGCTGCCGGTGTACTGACGGGGCCACTCCTTTACGCTACGATCAGGCCTCCGCGGACCTCACCGCTGCCGCGAGGACCTGTCTGGGTCAACACGAGACCCATAGTTCGACTCTGAGTTACGCGACAGTACAGCTTGCACCGCGCGAGCTATCTCGGGGTCGCCGCCCTCCGCAGAGATGTCGCCTTTTGGACCTCGAAGTATGAGTACCGGATTGTCGAGCAGTGTGGGAAGAGATTTGGCAACCAGCTTGGGAGGGTACGGCGAACGGACTGCGTCTTCGAGGCTAGCTACGCCAGACAGCACCAGAGCCGAGTCGAAACCGAGTCGATGAGCAAAAGCCAAGTCGGTGTCCCAGCGATCTCCCACTACAAGGGCATGCGCATCTCCCAGTTGATTCGAGACCAGATCCACCATCGGCCAGTGCGGTTTCCCTGCCACGCGAGCCTTGCGTCCCGATGCGACTTCCACAGCTGCAACCACCGCTCCTGCCCCAGGAACCAGGCCAGATGGAGTAGGGTAGGTCGGGTCCTCATTGGTCGCGATGAACTCCGATCCTTCTCTTATAAACCGTGACAGCAGAGAAAGTCGCTGGTAGTTAAAGTTGCGATCGACTCCCAGTACAACGCCGGGCGGAGCCTCGGGATCACTCCACTCTTCTGGAGCGACAGGCTCGATCCCGACTTTTCTTAGGGCATCGTGAACTCCTTTTCCTCCCGCTGCAACCACCCGGGGCTTCAACGGTGTAACCCCTTCTTTACCACTCAAGCGCTCAGCCAACGTCTGAAGCATCATCCTGGCAGCAGCGGCGGAAGAAGTGAGGACTTGCGAGGGGTCTGCTTTAAACGGTCCCGCTGTAAGCATCTGAGCAAACGCTTCGGGAGTACGATATGAGTTGTTGGTTACAAAAACCACTCTCGCGCCCGTGCTTTCGATTTTGAAAAGTGCCTCCGGTACCCCCTCGAAGAGACGACCGTCCAAGTAGCAGACCCCATCCAGATCGATCACGAACGCTTCGTAGGTCTCCAATGGGTGCATACTTGGCTCCGGGTGCTCAAGATCGGATACAAGTTGAATTCAGATGCTAATCAGATTGCTCTCGAAAAGACGACTCTTCGTTGCCGTAACGCCGCATCTGCAGGCGCTCGTAGGCCTTTGCATACTCCTCGTTGCCCGGATTCATTACCCTCGCCATCTGCAGATGCGAGCGAGCTCTGTCGTCATCACCCCTTCTCATCGCGCAGAGGGCGAGAGCGTAGTAGGCATAGTCGTTCGAAGGATCTATCGCCAACAACTCGGTGAACTCCTCTTCTGCTTGACGCGCTCGCCCAGATATGAAGTAAGCGCGCCCCAGCGCTTCCCTGACCGATCCCTTCGACGGCTCGACGTCTCGTATCGCCTCGAGGATGACGGAGGCGGCGTGCGCGTTACCCGATGCGAGCAATTCTTTGGCCCTCATCCATCTCTCATAAAGACTCGCCGCCATGCCGTTGCCTCCCTAGTAGTCCAAGCACCGATTTGCGTGCCTTTCCAGGTTGTTCGAACTTCGTTCGCTTTGAACTTGCCCCCAGCGTCTTACTTCCTTCACGAAAATGCTCAGATATTCTCGACCAGCCAGCCTCCGCGCGGCTACCCTCGCAAGAAGTGTGCCTGATGAATTCAAAAGAACACGGATTCATTCGCCACCCCCCGATCGCCTCGTCGCATAAACGGCGGCGAGTCACGGCTGGCGCATGACCCGTGTAGCTTTGTTCATTCGCACGTTACGTTGAGAATGGAGGGTTATCTTGGCACTAATAGAGCCGTTCCGAGGGATCAGATACAACCTCGAAAAAGTGGGCTCATTGAGTGATGTTTGCGCACCGCCATACGACGTCATAGACGAGGCGGAAAAACGACGCCTTCTAGAAACCAGCCCTTACAACTCGGTTCGACTCATCCTCCCCGAGGACGAAGACGGGGAAGATCGCTTTTCTGTCGCTGCCCGAACGCTGAGTGAATGGATGCGTCAGGGGATTCTACTGATCGACGAACAGCCGTCAGTTTATCCGTATCGAATGAAGTACGTGCATCCCTCGAGGGGTCCGCAAGTCACAGCCGGACTCGTCGTATCGGTGAGCCTCGACCGGCGTTACAGAATCGTGCCACACGAGCGGACGATGGCAAAACCGCTCGAGGAGCAGATGCGATTGCTGGCTTCTACAAAGGCAAACCTGTCCCCGGTATACCTCCTTGTCGTTCCGGCACAAGAGTACTCGGGTGTAGTCACCAAAGTAGCTCTCGAGGACTGGCCTCTTTTGGGTGAATGCACTGAGCCCTCAGGAGTCGAGCACTGCATATACAAAATCGATGAGGGGGACATACTCCAAGAACTGCAATCCAGTATGGAAGAAGCTGTATTGGTAATTGCCGACGGGCACCACCGTTTTGAAGTCGCCCGGTCTTTTTGGGAAGCCACTAGGGAGCCCGGATCGGATCGCATCATGGCATTGGTCGTCGACCTCGACCAAGCAGCCCATGGCCTACAAGGCACTCATCGGATCATTGTTGGTTCAGCGGATGACCCCGAGGAGCTATTGAAGCGCTTCAAAGCAGCCTGTGGTGGCTCCGAGGAAATACTTCCCGATCCAACCTCGCTGTATTCTCTTCTAGATAAAGGACGCGTCATACTACTCACTCGCCACAATGCGTCCTCGCCAAAACATCCCCTTGTGAGCGCACACTGTTCGATTTTCACAGCAAGCTCGGCATCGAACGAGATATCTTCCACTCCGTCGGCGTGGGTTCACGACTCTGTCCTCAACACCGTTCCCCAAGATGCCGTCGTATTCGAATCCTCTCTCGAAACGGCTTTCGCAGCTGTCATAGAGGGCAAAGCAGTAGCTGCTATACTTCTCCCTCCCCCCTCACTCAAGGTCGTAACAGCGGTAGCCAGAGCTGGGTCATTACTTCCCCAAAAGTCAACTTACTTTTATCCGAAGCCTAGGACCGGTGCCGTGTTCCGGAGGTTCGACGCAGGATGAGTCGAAGTATGCAGCGCGTCGGATCCCGAATCTACATGATCGATTCGGGGTTTTTGGGGCTTCCTAAGCTGGCTGCTGTTTACTACATCGATGCACCTCGGCCGGCCTTGATCGAAACTTCGGGATCTTTAGTAGCCCGGGAAGTTATCGAGACCTTGAAGAGCGCGGGCGTGGATGCTCTTGCCTATGTCATCGTCTCTCACATTCATCTCGATCACGCAGGAGGAGCTGGACACTTTCTGAAGGAGTACCCCGGAGCGAAACTGGTAGTCCACCCCGAAGGTGCCCGTCACATGGCCGATCCAGAACGGCTTCACAGAAGCGCAGAGCGTGTCTATGGTAAGCAAGCCATGATCAAGGAGTGGGGATACCTTGAGCCCGTACCTAAAGACGCCATCGTTCCAGCCGCAGATGGACAGTCACTCGACTTAGGCGACGGAGCACTGCGCATCCTCTTTACGCCAGGCCATGCAAAACACCACATTTGCGTCTTTGACCTTTCCGAAGGAGCTCTGTTTCTCGGAGACTCCGCGGGTGTGTATCTGTGCGACGTGGAATACCAGACTCTATCGGCACCGCCTCCAGACCTCGATCCATACTTGGCATGCGAATCACTGGAGAGAGTGGCTGAGCTAGTACCCGAGGTTATTCTCTTTACCCACTACGGCCCCGGGAATGAGACCGAGCGGCTTCTCGAAAACGCTCGCAGACAGTACATGGAATGGCTCCGAGTAGTGGAGGATGGGTTTTATCGCTCTCAAAACACTGAAGAAATCGCCGAGCGTCTCGCTAAAGAAGCGGACCCCGAACGAAGCAGACTCCCCCAAGACGCTGTCGCACGGCTTGCCAAGCTCGTGCCATACGACGTGCAAGTTGAGGGGTATATAGGCTATCTCCGGCGTCGCACAGAAAAGAAGAGGCGCAACATTGGAATTTAGTATGTCTTCACGCAGACCCACCCGAGATCCCCAAAGCCTCCTTGGACCCCTCCCCTGAAGCTCCTCGCGAGTGGCAACCTCCGGATCGATATCGCAGTGTTACAGTCCGTTCTGGGTCCAGAACGCGTCAAATTCACAACTTTCGATTCCAAGCCAGTCCGAGCTATTCTCAGCTATTTGGAAGGCACACCCGATCCGGTAGACCTCTTGGTACTGGGAAGCCGTGGACATACCACCCTTCCCAGACCCCACATAGGATCCGTGACATTTTCACTAGCCCACCGCGCAGATATCAACCTCTTCGTAGCAGGCGCGGAATAAAACCTTGCGTTTCGGATCCAGGGCATAATCGGCAAAAATGCATTTCGAACCCAAGCATCGCTCAGGCAACAAAGATGGACGTGAAGTACATAAACGCTAGACCTGTTCCCAAACCCCCGGTGATGTGAGGAGCTAGAACAGCGCCGCCACCCGAGGTGAGCAATCCCCATACCTCTGCTACGACCTCTGCGATTGCACCCAATCCAACTGCCAAGAGCGCTACAGATATAGGCTTCGATGGCGTCAGGCTTCCGATGAGAAGTCCGCCGAGCGCTGGCAGCCCTGCAATTGCCGCCGCCCACTGGTAAAAGAAAATCGAGCGCGATTTTTTGCCTGCCACAGCCGCTATAGCAACACCTTCTGAAACATTGTGCACGGCAAATCCCAGCGCCAATAAGCCACCCACGGCTAGGACCCCTGCTGCTTCAGCGCCAGCCACCGCTAGCCCTTCTCCCAGATTGTGAAGTCCGATCGCCACAGCCAAAGCCCATGCGGCGACCAGAGCTCGATCCTCGCCTCGCTTGGATCCCATCCTCCGAGCCCACTCGTATATGGCCGCGAAAGAAATCACAGAGACACTTACCACGAGCAGTCGTCCTGCCAGAGGTGCTACAAGCTCTGCCGATAGCTCAAAGGTATCGAAGCTGGACTCAACCCCAATGGCCAGCAAAACACCGATAGTAAAGGCCAAGAAAAACTCGCTCGTTTTGTGACCCGATCTCCGGAGCACGGGCCTCAATAGCATTCCCGCTGCGACCGGAAGAACTCCCATTCCAAGGCCTAGCGGAACATAGCGTTTGAACAAATCCCTCCCAGGGTGGGGGGTCTCCACTGGAAAGTTGAGGGTGTGGACGAGGGTTTGTCCATCCGCACTCACAAGTTTCAATTCCAATGGTTCGCCTCTTATCCAGGGGTAGTAAAGGTCAATGTCGGCAGTTTGTAGACGCCGAATCTCTAGCCGGTCGCTGGAAAACTGCCAGTAGGCGCCGTTTATGGCTACTTGAGCTATGTTTACAGGCACACTCCCGCCGTTGCGCACCGTCACAACGATCCGACCTGGCTTGAGAACTACCCGCTCCACCGATAGCGACTGTGCCACCGAGTCGCCGGTCTTGTGAGACATCCACTTAGGAAGATAGAGCACGATGCCGGCTAACACTAGAGTGAGGCCTCCCACGAGAAGGGCCCCCACCGTGACCTTCTTCACCCCTCTACCGCCTCGAAGATCCCGATCCAACCTAGCTCGGCGAATTCCGACACGTGTGCGTGGAACAGGTACTTCCCCGGCCATCTGTATCGGAGCTCCAAGATTGCACGCTCCCCCTGTCCGAGCACAATCGTGTCTGTGGTACCGTCCGGCTCTAAGCGAGTTCCGGTCATATAAAAGTCGAAGAAATTTGCGTGGGAGTGAAACGAGTTGACTAAGTCGAACTCAGTAATGTTGACGAGGTATATCCGGACAAGCTCTCCAACGCGCACCCGAATCGGGTTGCGAAAGTAGTAAAAGGCTTCCGTATTAATCGCATAAAACTCGTTTTTTTCGTCGCCATCGGTGTCGAATGCGTTCATCACCATCACCAACTCGTCAGCCGGCGGCCTTTGCGACGCGGGATCTACGATAAATACCCCATAAAGACCCTTGTGAATGTGACGCTTCACAGGCATCACGTGGCAGTGGTAGAGGTGAAGGCCGAATGGATCTGCGTCGAACTCGTAGACAAAAGTTTGTCCCGTCTCGACGATCTCAAAAACACCGTCCATGTCTGCTCGGTGGAACCCATGAAAATGGATAGTGTGCGGATGGGGAGAGGCATTCTGGAAACGAATCCTCAGGTGATCACCTTCTCTAGCCCGAAGCGTCGGGCCTGGAACCCGGCCATTGTACGTCCATGCTGGAAAGCGCACCCCGGGAGCGATCTCTATCTCGCGATCGGCAGCAAAAATCCGGTACTCCCGAATAGAGCGGCCGTCATCTGTAGCGGTCATCGTCCCGTAATCGAACTCCCGCAGGTACGACATCGGATCAAAGACTGAAGTGTTATACGCCCCTACCGTGCAGTTCAAGTCGTGAGACACGACGTAAGGCTTGCGAGACTCGGCCGCATTATCTTGAGTGGAGAAGCTCGTTGCACTCTGCGAACCCACGGCCCGATAAGCCACCAACCCCGCAAGTCCCGCGGTTCCGCCCCCAAGAGATGCTCGAAGAAGTTGCCGTCTCGTAACCCGCGCTACGAAAGGCCGAATGATCGATCGTCTTCTCATCGCCGAGGGTTCCGTCTGCCCGCCTCAGGGAGACGATGGGCCAACGCTTGATTTTTCGAGCTTGCCTCCTTTGATAAAACCTCGATCCGCACCCTTTGGGCGAGCCCCCGTGCCAATGGAATCATTCCTCCGTCACCCTCGAGCCACACGGGCCCTCCGTACGGCTCTATATGCGTTATTCGAAACCGGCGATTCGGTAAGATCCCCAAAGTCACTAAGCGACTGACGGCGTCTTCTTCCTCGTCATCGAGTTCCGAAACCCGAACCACCGAGCCTTCACTAACTGCGTCCAAGCGTCTGTAAGGGCCCCCTCCTTTCGCTTTGAGCCCAGTTGGCGGCCCCGAACAAAAACCTCGCCGAGACGAAGACCGGTCTCCAGTACGTCCAATCTCATTCGAAGCGAAAGCCAAGCCGGCTTGACTAGTGATTGTCGAGTCAGATTTGGAGGGAAGAGACTCGGCTGCCTTAGTTGCTTTCCGGCGCCTTTGGCGAGTTGGCGGTATCCGATGGCCATGCGGATCGCGTTCGGGATAACCCAGGTAAGTATCAATCCGCTCCTCCAGCCGATCGCTGACTACCGCTTCGAGTGCTGCTGCCTCTGGATGAAGCTCTTCCAAGGAGTAACCCAAGACCTCGTATAGAAATGTCTCGACCAGTCGGTGCTTGCGAACGATCCTTTCAGCAGATGCCCTGCCTTTTGGCGTGAGACTCACGCTGCCCCTGTGGAGGCGTCGCACCACTCCGTCGGTCTCTAGTCGCCTAAGCATTACAGAGGCAGTAGCCGTGGAAACCTTCAGTCGCCGTGCCAATGACCCGGTGCTGACATATCCTTTCGAAGCCTCTTCCGTGTAAAGAGCTTTTAGATAATTAGTGATTGCGTTCTTAGACATATCTAAGAAGGATAAACGAACAATCTAAACTTGCCTACATCATTGAGCGGTCCAAGCGCTCCTAGATAATAAAAAGAGGTTGGGACTCTGAGTTGTTATGAGGCGACGGTAAGGGCAGCCCTCATACCAGCCCGATAATGTCCCGCAATATTGCAGATGAGCACGTATTTGCCCGGAGTTAGGTCGACGGATTTAGTAGCAGTCATAGAAGGGCTCAGCTCATCGGGTTCTATCTCGGTGACCACCTCCACAGCGCCACCTTCTTCGACTGTGTCCTGAGGTCCGACCGGAAGCATGTCCGCAGCGAGATCAGTTTTGATCACGACAAGTTCATGTGGCATGGTGCCCTCGTTGTGAGCCATGAACGTAACCTTGCCAGCTTTGGCGGACTCTCCCTCGACGCGAATCGAGTACTCCTTTAGATAGGTTTGGACCGTCATCTCGGTCTTGGAGAGCGAAGGAGACTGAGTGGATTCGGCGGCCCTAGGGGCAGTATTGCTCTTGCAGGAGACAAATATCGATGCAACTGCCAAAGCCGAAAGCAGGCAACAAGTAGATCGGACGAGTCGTGATAGGACCATTATCTTCACCTCCGTCACGTTGGGAGGCCCCACTAGCAGATGCTGCAACGCTACTAATGATCTGTCCGCTCCGTCTAATGCTTTGAGCGCTTGGCTCCGCCCTGCGATGCCAAAAGCGCCAGCATCTGCTGAGCGTCCTGGACAATTGTGAAGCGAGCCCGCCACAGAATCAGGCTTCCTGCAACTATCGGTGGGCTCACTAAAATAAATGCGCGCCGAAGAGAATGCGTGAGATCTGAGAGCAGTCCGACCACAGCGGGCGCCAACGCGGTGCCAAACACGGCCGTCACTAGGGCGAAAGCTGATGTACCGACCCCCCGGGAGCTCGCAGGCACGACATCCATTACGGAGGCCCTCAAGGTAGGGGGAACGGTTGCTATGAGAACGACACCAGCGAATTGGAACGCTATGCTCACCCAAACAACACTAACTATCCAGGAAACAAAAAAGGCAGCAGCTCCCCCCAAGATCATCGCCACCGACATGTCGATCCGTGCCGCGTAACCTTTTTTGGACAATAACCTGTCTGCGAATGATCCACCCCAGAACGTGCCAATAATTCCCGCCACCCCCAGGATTCCCGCTGTGACAGTCGCCGCCTTCGTGAGACTCATTCTTGAGTACCGCTGGTGAAAAACTGCTAACCAGTACCCAATCCCTTGAACAGTAAAGAGTAGGGTCGCCGCACCGATCAGGATGTAGCGCATGGTGCGAATCCGCAACAAGGCAATGATTTCTCTTATCAGATCCGCCGCTGCATACCGCAGAAAAGACCAGAGTCCTAGCGTAGAAGGATCTTCTAGCTCCCGTGATCCTGACAATTGAGTCTCGCCTGCTGCTTCGAAGGTGTCGCTTAGCTGGGAGTGTCGGGGCCCGACCATCGTTTTGTCACCCTGGCCCTCGTGCGGGGATCGCTCGCTATTTGGACTTGGGATTCTCGAATTTTCACTTCGAGGTTTCAACGAATCCAGATCGGCCTCTCCCCTTTTTGGCTCCCTTAGCCGAAAGGCCATAATCGCCACCAAAGATCCCGGCATACCTACAAGCAAAAACGCCCAGCGCCACCCCAACCGAGACCCTATGTAACCGGCCAGAGCGAGGCCTACTCCTTGGCCCACGAAAAACATCACTTGCTGCACCGAGAACACCCGGCCGCGGGTATGCGGAGGGAAGTAGTCACCAATCAAAGACGTGGCTGCTGGGTCGGCTAGGGCTTCCCCGAATCCCATCACGCCCCTCGCCACCAGAAGACTCGGATAGTTGAAAGCTGCAGCCGACAGCGCCGACAGCGCGCTCCAGGAGGCAATGGTGTATCCGATAACCCGTCCTCTCCGGTAATTGTCAGCTATCCATCCAGCTGGGATCGAAGCGAGAACATTGAGAAAAATAAAGGCGAAACCCAACAGTCCCAGCTCGCGATCCGAAACGGAGAAATACTGGCCGATTAAAGGGAGAACCCCTCTTTGTATTGCGGCGTCGACATTGCCGACAAAACTCACGAGCGCTAGCACTAAAAGCGGAAATGTGTAGATACTTTCCCGCTTTGGTTCGGTCTTGCCGTCCTCCACTCAAACCCCCGTTTTCCCTAGCGCCCCAAAACGGCCCGGCATCCGTCCCCGAAGTGTCGAATCTACAAGCAACTTCGCGCCCGCAAAACCCATCGGCCACAAGCCGCGCCATTGGCCACGACATGGTCCGCTCGATACCGAGAGAGGCTACAAACTCCCGGGCGGGATGACTGAATTGCACTCGATAGTACCTATCTGTCCGTCAAAAGACCAGTACTGATTAGCTATCAACTACCCCTCCGAACTTGCCTTTCGCCTGATATAGGCCATTTGCAGCGCGGCCGTAAATTCCTGGTTCTATGAAAGGATCTCCCCCAAATAAGTCAGCCTCGTCTGTAGCGGTCGTATCCGAGAAAGAGGGTACAATCCTGGTACAGATCGTAGTTGCTCCCCTCGAGGGAGTCTAGGTAGCTGCGAAGCGGCTCTGAAATTCCTCCGCCGGCTCCGGCCGAGAAGGACCCGCGCCTCATAACTTCTTTTCTGCAAAGCCTCGACATCTGAGCCCTTCGGAACGACCACCACCCGAGTTTTGATGCAAAGTAGAACGGCAGGCCAAGTAGAACAAGCCCCCACTTGCCCCCGACCGCGCTGTAGGGATCTTCCCACTCGTCTAATTTCCCCGACACAGCGAGCGCTACTAAGCCGAAAAGCCCTCCGACAATAGTGATGCGAGCAACCGAGAAGCCATCCCTAGCGAAGGCAAAGTCGACAACTCTTACCAACAGAACCCGGACAGGTCTAAGCGCCATCAACAACGCTACTTCACTCGTCAGCGCTACGATGAGAAACAATCTGTTTGTTCCCATGACCAAGTGCCTCCAGCCCCGAAAACGCCAGTCTCACGGCTGGGACAATCCCGTTCATCTACAAACACCCCAGCAATTCTGCCCCGAGATTAAGACCATATATGGCACATCGTGCCTTTTGAATTGATACATTTGCATGGTTACTTGAATTCGCAAGTCGGCCAAGAGCACGAGTGCCACAACGCTCCCGTTCTGTTCGTTTTGAACGAATTCCAAGCGCCCGAGCAGATGATGCGTTCGGCCTTGTTGATTGGCCCTGCAGCGTTTAGGTATCGACCTCGAAGACGAGGTAGTGCTCACGTGTGCCAGCGGAAACAGGGCCATGACCGCTGCCTCCATACTCGAGGCCAAGGGTTTCAGTCGAGTTGCCGTTCTAGAAGGCGGGGTAAGCGGGTTGAAGGAAAAAAGGGCTTCCTTTTTTATTGTTTGATTGCCGCGTTCGGCATCACAAAAGCTGTCTCTAACTTTTTCGCTGGGTTGGCATGAAGATCGACCTTGCAGGACCCAAGCAGCGCGGTCTGGCGATGGGACTCAACGAGTTCGCTGGGTACTTTTGCGTAGCTGTTGGTGCATCTTCTACTGGACTACTAGCGTCAAGGTGGTGACCGAAGCTGTCGGGGTAAGCGTCGCAAATGCCAACCGCCATCTTCATCAGCTACCTACCTCCATTTGATGGTACAGCCAACTGGCTCGGTCTCTTGGATACGAGGCAGATTCCCCTGCAGTAGGGCGTCAAGAGCGTTACGTAGGTAGTGGCTCTCCACTGCTGCGGGATCGTCATAGTTATCGTCAATGGCACCGTGATAGCGTAAAAGCCGATCCCTGTCGAACACGAACACTTCCGGTGTGCGCTCCGCCCCGTAGGCCCGAGCCACTTCTTGTGACTCATCCCTCAGATAAGGGAAGTTGAACCCTTTGGTTGCCGCCCGTTCTTTCATCGACTCGAAGTTGTCCTCCGGATACTTGGTGTCGTCGTTAGAGTTGATGGCAATAAGTTGCACGCCTTTTTCTTTGTAGTCGGCCTGGATTTGTATCATGCGGTCCTCCCAAGCCTTGACATAGGGGCAATGGTTGCAGCTGAAAATCACGACCAAAATATGCTTGTCGTCGTAGTCGGAAAAAGAGTGAACGGCCCCGTCGACTCCTGGAAGCTCAAACGGAATCGCCCTGTCCCCTAGTTTGAGATTGGCCATTTCTTACCTCCTGAACTCGTCTCGACCTGCTCCGTTTATGCCCCACTACCCAGTGACCCTTTAGGCATATACAGCTATTAGATCTATTAGATAAAGGCTAGCCTCACTCTTCAGCTCCGATGCGTGCTCGGATTGCCTCCCTTATCTTTGTAGTATCCGGAAGAGGTCCGAGGGAACCATCCGACTTCGTATAGGTCCTACAAGACAACCGCCCGGATTCATCTCGGCTGGCAGGGTCTATATCTTGGCCATCCACAAGAATCGTAGGAGAACCCGCGAAGCCGGTACGACGAGCCTCTTCTTCAGTGTTGACCTCTAAGACCTCTATGTCCGCCTGGATGGCATCTTCCGCAAGTACCTTCTGTACTCGCTCAATCGCCTCCTTATAGGAGTGACACTCGGGCCAGTAGATAACGGTCACCCTCATGCTTTCTCATGCCTTCGCACGTGTTGCACAATTTCCGGCCACCTCAGCTATCCACTGCAAAAGAAGCTCGTTGAGATCGTCTTGGCGTTCTACCCCTAGGGAGTGTCCAGCACCTTCGAACGAAACAAACCTGGCACCCCGGATTAGCTCGGCGATGGCTTGTCCGTTCGGATGCGGAAGCAGGGCATCCTCTGTACCGTGTACGACAAGAGCAGGGGCCTGGACCCACTTGAGCCTCGTCGAGGCGTCGTGCTTGAGCGCTGCCTCAAGATGCCTCCTAAATACATACTCCACAGGGCGCATAGCTCGTGCTTCCTGGATCAGCTCCTCTAGCAGCTCCGGATTGTTTTGCCGAAAACTTTCCGAGTAACCCAGCTCGGCGGAGTTTCGCTCAAACTCCTCGGCTGACATCTCCTCTCTCTTGGACCACAGCTCCAGTACCTCACGACGGGGTGGAACGGATTTCGAGCCGCCCGCTGTCGAGCAAAGTACCACCAAGCTCTTTGTCATATAAGGAAAACCGATGGCAAACTCTTGGGCGATCATGCCTCCCATCGACTGCCCAACAATGTGAGCCTCTTTCCATCCGAGCGCAGCCATCACATTTGCCGCATCGTGAGCGAACATTTGGATCGAGTATGGATGGTCGGGCTTATCCGACTCGCCTACCCCTCGGTTGTCAATAACTAAAACCTGGAAATGGCGGGAGAGTGCAGGAACCTGAAATCGCCAACTCTCTTTCGGTCCTCCCAGTCCAGCCAAAAGGACAACTCGCTCTGCAGAATCCTTCCCCGACACCTGATATCCAAGTTCGACCTCGCCTACTTTGATCCGAGCCATTGCGCCTCTCCTAACCGCGTACCCTTGCGCTCTTTACAAACCTGCTAAAAGTGTCCTATATATCGCCTCCATTGCTACGGCCTCAGCCTCGATTCGCATCGGAGGGCGCATGCGCATGGCTGTTCGCTCCAGAACGAAAGGGTCGTACGCAATTTTTTCGAGAATATGTGCCAACGCCTCGGCGTCTCCCATCGGAACCTCCCACCCTCCCTCGCATTCTTTTACGATCTCCGACATTCCACTGGGGCCTGTGCATATTACGGGAACCCCGGAGGCGAGCGCAGACTCGGCAACCAATGAGTGTGTCTCCGGCCAGATAGATGGAATGACAACAATGTCGGTGGCAGAGAGTAGGTCGGGTAGGTATACAAAGTCGTATGGCCCTTCGAACGAGACGCGTTCGTCCTTGGCTGCGAGCTCGACAAGGCTCTTGTAGTACTCGGTCTCGTCGTAGCAATCCCCGTGTATGAAAACCCGCAAAGGAGCGCCTGGGATCTTGGCGAGAGCAGCGAGCAGGATGTGAGCCCCTTTGTGATGCAAAAGAGTTTCCAGGAATCTCAGCCTCAGCGGACTTTTCGAGCGTTGCATCGGCTGCTTTCCAAGTTGCCATCTTTTCTGGTGCGAGATCGTCCCTGAGGGAAGCAGGATCCAAGAGGAGGTTGCAAACCCTTCCCTCGAAAATGTTTCCATGACGAAGCGGGTCGGAGCCACGACCGCGTCGAAGTACTCCAGCTCCGCGCGAGCCCAGGCCATCCGCTCTTCTCCATCTGGCACAGAGCAGACTGATTTGCAATTCGATCCTGCATTGGCAGATACGCACAAGGAGGAGTCCACTCTGAGTAACTGGACTCTGGGGCAAAGGAACCAGTAGTCGTGAAGATGGACCACTGTCGGCAGACCACACGCAGAAGCCACCCTTCTTGCCTCCGGATACATCATCGGGTGCTGGACGTCTACGATGTCGGGACGAAGCTCCTCGATTACAGACGCAACTACTAGAGCGGTATCGATATCCCAGTGGTGGTCCGGAACCGCCGTGTAGGCGCGGGTGGGGGCGAACTGCCATACCTCGTTGCCCTCGTACATGTAGCGGGTGGGCTCAAACTCGTGGTTGCGACCCCGAGGTATCACCGAAAGCACGGCCACTTGATGCCCGAACTTTTGCATGTGAGTAGCCAGAGTCTGAGTGGACCTCGCCACGCCTGTGGGAAAGTACGGAAGATATTGGTGGGTGACGTAAAGAATTCGTTCCACGGTTGATTGCTCCTCTCGAGACTCTCGGAGCCCTCACCCCAACCTTGCGTCGGAGGATGCAGTTCCTCAAAGCCCCCGCAATAACTCCTCGATAGGCCCTAAGTCCCGCTGCGCCCGCGAAGCGTCTCCTACGAAAGTCCCAGCCAGTCCGCCTGCGACACGAGCAATAAACCGGCGCCCAGCGTTCGCTCCACAGCCGTCATTAGCGGAGGCAAACTCCAAAAGTATAGGGGCTCGCAAGTACTCCGCTAGGCGCTGTCTAAGCAAAGATCTGAGATCGGAGAATGAAACACTTCGGTCGTAGGGCTCTTCATCGACGCTGCCTGAAATCCATAACAGCGCGTCGTAGACCTCTTGGAGCTCCGACTCGTGCCATTCCGAGTCAAGCTGGTCCACCGCTTCATCGGCTCCTGACTTTATCTCCTCCGAAACTTTGTGGAGTCGAGCTACAAGACCTCTCGCTTGGGTTTCGGCAAGACAAAGATCTACCGCCCTAATAAGATTCGCCGTGAGATAAGCGACTGTGGCCAGCGGGCCATCGCTGAATCGCGATCGAGACGTCGGTACTAGTAGTTCCGCTAGACAAGTTCGGTCCGCAATGTGGCGACGCATGTGATATAGGGCGCTCCTGTCGTGGGAGTGAATAACTGGCGCCTCATGGCAGTACCCGAGCTTGAAACCCCTATTTAGCGCTCTCACCGCAAAATCCAGATCCTCTCCGAAACGGACTCGCCTGAACCCAAGCTTTTCCAGAACCTCTCTGCGGTAGGCGCAACAGACATTGTCCGCTCCAGACACCCACCTTCGCCTCTCTATGAAAGTAAGTGAATCGAAGTTTCGTTGGCCTTCCGGAAAAACGGCACTGCGATCGAGACCCAAAAATCGGTTGTGCTGGTAGACGGAAAAGGCGCCGTAGAGGTCGGCGCCAGAGCGCGGTACTTGACGGCCTGAGGCTGCCGCTATCTCTCGAGCGCTGTCAACCACAGCTATTAAGTTCTCGAGAGTAGCTTCAGTAGCAGGAAGGGCGTCTTGAGTGAGAAAGATCAAGTACTCCCCCGAGGCTTCTGACGCTAGGTAGTTCCGCGTCTCTCCGTGATTGAAGCTAGAGGCCTCAACGTGTATAACGCGGGCGCCGAACGACTTCGCCACCTCCAGAGTCGCATCCGCAGACTCCGAATCGGCGACAATGATCTCGGCTTCGTCGCCGCCCTCTGAACAGCGAACCGCTTGCAACAGCTCGCCGAAGTGAGGACCTGCGTTTTTGGTGGGTATCAATATGCTTGCCCGGGCCAGCAGAGGACAACCCGATGATGCTCGCTCACGACGCAGAGGTGCCCCGCCGCCAAAGCGTTCCCCAAAAAGAAAAACCACTGCCTCTTTGGCCCTTTTTTGCCTCGTTCTGTGAAGACCAGGGGAATCCTCGGGCGCCGCCCTAATTCGAGCGAGTTTTCTAGGCCCGCCTTCTGACTCGAGGTCAGAAGAGGCACCGTATTTGTCCTCCTTGTTGTTCGGCGCTGTTTGCGAAGGCCCTCCTCCCAGCGGCCTCCCCAGCGCTGCCTCCACGGCTGGTCTTAGCATCTGCCGGGACCACTCCGGGAGCCTCGGCCACAGCACTTTGCCAGTTCGTTTAGCCAGTTTCAATGTTCTCTGCAGCGCCCGAGTCTCGGTAGAGTGCCTAATCTCTTCGTTGAGGCGCCAGAGCTGGTGCGCCACCTCTCCTAGGAACTGGTCCGGTCTTGGCTTCGTCTCCTCTCGGGCTCTCTCAGCTGCGGTCCGCCAAGACTCTTGTTCCCTCACCACTTTCCGGTACTGATGCGCAAAGTGATCCAGCTCCTGGAGAGCTTGCTTGTAGAAGGACGAGTGCAAAACGGTGTGTTTGGGCTGAAGGGAGGGCGGCTGGGACAATTTCTTGCGGGGTCTTTTGGGAAGCCGCAGTACCTCCGCCATCGCCTCAAAGTGCTCGCCGAGCCGAACCTTGTCTTTTTCAATCTGCGAAGAGAAGTCCGCCTTTTCGCCTAACGCCCGTTCCAGTTTTATGCTCAGGTCGTCGGAGGAGTGAAACCCGCGATCCTCCAGGCCCCGTTCGGCCAAAAACGCTCTAACTTTGCCAGGCCTCGCGAAGACTAGGAAGGGCACGTTGTGCGTGTAGGCAAACAGAGCCCCGTGGAAGGACGCGCACACAAGTAGCCGACACTTATAAATAGCCCCTAATTTCTCGGCTGGAGTCTCGGCCATTGACAGAGGGATTTCCCGGTCCGCGAGGGCGCCAATCCGGACCATCGTCGCTGCGTCGCCCGCATACGGCGTGAGCGAGATCCACCTCACATCAAGGTCCTGCAGCTGCCGGAGAATCGTCGGCAACTTCTGACAGTGGTGCAGCATGTTGGAGTGAACATGGAAAAACACCGTCGAAAACTGGCTCACCTCTTCTGGAGGGTAGGCGGGATCGAGGGCCATAGCGACATCAGGGACAACAACGGCATCCGGCCGCACTTCCTCAATCATCGCCTTGTCCGCCTCGGACCTCACCGAAACATAGGCGTACTCGGACAAGTACTCCATGTCTGTCGAGGAAGTAACACCAGCGGCGTTTAAAACGTGTCTTCCCTTTAGTCTGAAAGCGTCATAGAAGGGATCCCCGGGCGCCCGCAGCAGCTCGCCGCCCCCAACTACCGTTAGATTCGAAGGGCTTGGCTTTTCTTCGGGGTCCAGAATCTTTGGTTCGGCACCACGCTCTAGGACAAAGCGAAGCATCACCTCGCCGATGGCTCTATCGCCGGTGTTGTCGTTGACAGAGTCGAACAGCAGGTTCACGGTTTTTGGCACGGTGCCTCCTAGAATTACCTACCGCCTTGTTCCGACCGTCTCGGGACCGATCGCTCTAGCTTACTCACGAGGCCACGGCGTGCCCAACGAGCAGTTCATCCGCGAGCTCGCCTTAGAACTGCTCGATCCTGTGAATCTTAAGGTTGAGATATTCCGAGCGCTAGGGATAGGCGTGGCGCTCAGGATTTTAGCAAGCAGGCGGCCGTGTCCCGCTTTTGGATGTGACAATTCTGGGCCTGGTTGCCGAAGTCGATTCGTCCAGCTCGCTCAAATCTCCCACAAGATTCATGACCACCCCGAGCTTGGATTCGAGGAACATTTCGCATCTGAGCTGCTGTGTGAATGGCTCGAATCCAAGGGATTTCAAGTCCATCAAGGAGTTTTTGGCTTGAGCGCCGCTTTTCTGGCTACAAAAGGCTACGGCTAGCCAAGGTTCGTGGTGTGTGCGGAGTACGACGCCCTTTTCGAGATCGGTCATGCCTGTGGCCACAATGTCATAGCCGCCGCAGCGGTTGGGGCAGGTGTGGGAGCGACGCAGGTCGCCTCTGAATTGGGGTTCGAAATACTAATAGCAGGAACTCCAGCGGAAGAAACTGTGGTCGGCCGGGCCTCACATCCCTCTTTACAGGCCGGCATAAAGAGCGGCAATGCCCTCGATGGTATAGTCGAGGCGTACTTGGCGCTGCGCCAACTCGATCTCGGACCGTACGAGCAATGTGCGGGGGTCATCACAGAGGGCGGCAAGGCGCCCAACGTGGTACCAGAGATAGCTACTGCTTCTTACTACGTGCGTGCCACGACCCGTGTCGAGCTGGAGTCGCTATGGAGCCGCTAATCTCACCCAAGACTCGCGTGGCCACGGCGGCGGTCGCGTTCCTGCTTCTCATAGGGGCGGGGTCTCCGGCTAAGGCGAACGTTAGCGGTGCAGGTTCAGGAGCCCTAAGAGCCGGAGTCGCGTTCGCTACGTCCTTACGCTCCTGTCGGCCTTTTACTTTCCGCATTGACGGGGTGCCCTCAGTAGCCAATCCATTCGACCCCCAACAGATCGATGTTGTCGCTCGTTTCCAGTCGGGAAGCAGAGTTTATGACGTCCCCGCCTTTTATACACAAGACTATCAACGATCCAGAGACGCCAGCGGAGCGGAGATTCTTCAGCCACAAGGGAACCCCTACTGGGCAGTGCGCTTTACCCCTCCGGCAGGAGGAACATGGAACTGGGAAGTCACAATTCGCCGAAACGGCTCGTTGATCTCGATCCAAGATAAGGGTCAGTTCTTGTGTGATAGCACCGACCATGGCCCGCTCAGGCGACATTTAAGCGATCCTAAAAAACTCGAGCACGCCGACGGAACTCCATACCTAGCCATGGGCGAGAACCTCGGATGGTACGGCCCAGGTGGAACCTTCGACTACGATGCATGGCTCGATCGTCTAGCCGCCCAAGGTGCAACCTGGATCCGGGTGTGGATGGCGTCATGGTCGTTCGGATTGGAGGGGATCCGGCGGGACTCTTCTGGGGCTGTCGTCGAGACTTCGCTCGGAAACTACACCGCCCGCCTCGACAGGGCTTGGCAGCTTGACTACGTGATCGAAGCTGCACGTGCGAGGGGAATTGCGACACAGCTGGTCATCCAATACCACGGACCTTTTTCACTCACTACCAACAGCGAGTGGGCCGACAACCCCTACAACTCGGCGAATGGCGGGCCGATCTCGGATCCCGCCCTCTTCTTCACAGACCCCACATCCCGGCAGCTAGTTCGACAGCGCCTCCGCTACATCGTCGCCCGGTGGGGATACGCCGACAACGTGATCTGGGAGTTGTGGAACGAGGTTGATCTCACCGCTGGCCAGCCCAACGACATACTCACCTGGCACGACGAGATGTTCAGGTACCTAGACTCGCTCGATTGGGTGCCCCACTTGCGCACAACTAGCATCTCGGAGTGGCTCGACTTCTTGCAGCCCCTCCCTCGCTGGGCAGGACTGTGGTCAAATCCGCTGTGCGACCTCGTACAGATTCACCTATACGGTCAGGGCGCCAATCTTCCTATTGACTTCACGCGCTGGATCCCCGCCCTCGTGGGGTCGGCGTCGAGATCGTTTGGCAAGCCCGTTTTGATGGGAGAGGCTGGGGTCGACGCAAGAGGACCCACCCAAACCTTGGCTGCCGATCCTTTAAGTCTTGGCATCCACGAACTCGTGTGGGCCGGGCTGTTCGCGGATAGCTACGGAACCGGCATGACTTGGTGGTGGGACAACCTCATACACCCTCTCGACTTGTATGCAACGATAGGATCCCCCAAAACCCTCGTATCGGATCCACCCCTTTCGACCTCTGGTCTCTCGTCGGGACCCGCCACTGCGACCTCTGCGGATGGAGCTTCGTTGTACGGTGCCGAATTGAGAGGCGAGCGCACTCGTCTAGCCTGGGTGCGAAACCCCAATCATTGGTGGTTCCGTCCTGACTTCTCACAGATTCAGGGTGCGATCCTCCGACTCGCAGGGATGGAGCCTGGGGCGTGGCGAGTGCGATTCTACGATCCCTACACGGGGAGATGGATAGGCGACGCTCCCATAGAAGTCGGTCTCGACGGCGCTCTCTCTCTAAACTTGCCGACTTTCCAGGGAGAGATCGCCGTGCGGGCGGACAGGGTCGAGCAGAAAATGTATTTTGCCGAAGGCGCAGCAGTAGATGGCCTCTTTGAGACATGGCTTCTTTTGCAAAACCCGTCTTCTACCCTGGATGCCTTAGCGGCTGTAAAGATGCTAAGGGCCTCCGGCCCGCCCATTGTCACCCACGTGGCTATACCGTCGTCACAACGTGTGTCGCTCAGGATCGGCTCTTACCTTCAGGACTTCGAAGTAGCTTTCGAAGTCGATGTGTTGAAAGGAACAGTCGAAGCAGAACGGGCTCTGTATTCGGTCCATCCCGACAGGCCAGGCGCCACACTCGCTTCGGGAATCGAGACCCTATCCCAGCGTTGGTTCTCCGCAGAGGGCGCGGCTGATGGACCATTTGAGACATGGCTTCTTTTGGCCAATCCCGCGCCCCAAACAGTGACAGCGACGGTAACGTTTCATACGGACTCGGGAGTAAGACCGGGCCCGACAGTAGATCTCTCCCCGTCTAGTAGGAGAACACTGAAGGTCAACGATTACGTTGGTGCACCCACCTACCACGTCTCCTCCGCAGTCGATGCTAGCTCTCCGATCGTCGTAGAGCGGGCTGTCTATAAGAGAAACCCCGCGTGGTCGCCCCTTCGAGGATCCGCTACCGCGGATGTAGCCCAACCCCAGCCATCGACGATCGCACTGCTTCCCGAGGGATCCACTGCTGGATTCGAGACGTGGTACTTGATCGCGAATCCTTCCGAAAACGCTGCATCGGTGACGATTACTCCGATGACTTCGTCAGGTCCTGGTGCAGGGCTTCAGCTCAGGGTTCCACAAGCATCGCGTGTCTCGGTAAGAGCTAACGACTACTGGCCAAACTTGGTCTCCCTAGGAGCGGTAGTCGAATCCGACATAGCTGTCTTCGTGGAGACCGCACAGTACGGGCTCGATGGAGCCTTCGCCGGAACCGCCCACTCCACCGCGCCGATAACGAAGGCGGTAAAAGCATGGGACCTTCCAGAAGGGGCAACTGCTGGTGGCTTCCGCTACTATGTCCAAATTCTCGACCCATCCGACACTGAAGCTAACTGCACCCTGAGGTTTGTCACCGCGGAAGAAGCGACCCTCAACACGCTCGTCGTTGTTTCACCTCGCACCCGCCAGACCTTCGCCATACACGAGATGATCTCCGTACCTAGCTTCGACGTACACGGCTCTGTAGAGTGCTCTGTCCCGGTGGCCGTCGCCCACACTCTGCTGAGTCCTCCTTCGCTGAGCGGGGACTCCACGTCCTCTCCGGCGATCCCCTCGCGCCTGGTCTGAAGCTCAGCGCTACCCCGACACTACCCATCCTCGAACTTGAGCCTAGTCCCCGCTTCTAGCCGTGCCTTTCCCTAGCACCGTCAGCCACCTAGGTGAAATCTGGCGCAATTTTGGCCCTCGTATTTCAAAATTCCGATAAGTTCGCTAGGATTTAGCCCGAGGAAAGAGATTCCTTTAGGCTAGCCGAACACCCGAAGCAGGAACGAGAGGTAAAGAAGGGATGTTAATCCGAAAGATCTTGGCGATGCTCGTACTGGTGACCTTGGCTGGTTCCGCTTGTGCCAACCGAACCAGCACCGCCGGCGGCGCCGGCTCCGGCAAGGAACAAGTTGTCAGGGTGTATACGTCCCGCCACTACGGCATAGAGCCAGTATTTGAGGCGTTCACCAACGACACGGGCATCCGAGTCGAGTTCACAACCGGGGGGGATGCAGAGCTCCGAGAGCGACTACAAGCCGAGGGCGACAACACCCCCGCGGATGTGTTCATGACAGTAGACGCAGCCAACTTGTACTTGGCCGCACAATCGGGCCTTCTGGCGGAAACCTCCTCTACTGTTCTCAACTTCGCTGTGCCCGAGAATTTGAGAGATCCCCAGGGTCGATGGTACGGGCTAAGTCTCAGAATTCGAGCAATAGCCTACGCGCCCGATCGAGTAAGCCCCTCGGAGCTCTCCACCTACGAAGCGCTCGCAGACCCTAAATGGAAGAAGCGGCTCTGCTTGCGGCCTGCCACTCATCCCTACACGGTGTCACTTGTTGCGGGAATGATCGCTGCAGACGGGCCTGAGGAGACGGAGCGAGTGGTAAGAGGGTGGGTCTCCAACGAGCCCGTGTATATCAACTCCGATGTCGAGCTACTAAAGAACGTGGCAGCCGGCCGCTGTGACCTTACCTTGGCAAACAGCTATTACCTAGCAAGACAGATAAACGATGATCCTTCCTTTCCTGTCAAGATGTTCTGGCCGAACCAGGATGGAAGGGGTGCCCACGTCAACATAAGTGGCGCTGGTGTCACAAGAGCTGCCAAAAACCCGGAGGGAGCCAGGCGCTTGATTGAATGGCTGGCCATTAGGGGACAACGGCAGTTTGCAGACGCCAACTTCGAGTTTCCGGCGAATCCCGCAGTTCCCCCGGCGCCTATCCTTGCCTCCTGGGGAGAGTTCAAAAAGGATCCGCTTTGGGTAGGAGAACTGGGAAGACTCCAGCCGGAGGCAGTCAAGATCTTGGACAAGGCGGGGTATCTCTGACATCCGGATCAGGGTGAGTAATCGGTAAGGCAAAGGGCAAACGGTTCGAAGGGCAGTGAGTACATCTTCTGGTGTCGCCGAAAGCTTCGCCAGCGCCCAGCGCGGAGGAACCGTCGGATATGACGAGGGCCCCCGCAGCTGCCCGCACGGCACAAGTCGCCCAAAATGCGGGCCTCCAGTTCCTTCCCGACAACCGCTCTCTCTCGGCTGGACAGCTATCTCCATGTTTTTTGGGATGGGGCTGGTAGCGCCTCTCGCCACCCTGGTGGTATCGGGGATCACACTCAACCGCGGGGTGTGGAAGCACCTCGCTTCTACGAGGCTGCCTTCGATGGCTTGGTCCACAATCGTCTTGGCGGCACTAGTGTGCCTTGGGACATTGATCCTCGGAACGACACTCGCCTGGCTAGTCACTGCCTACCGCTTCCCTGGCAGATCGCTAATGGCTTGGCTCCTGCCGATGCCTTTGGCGATGCCCGCCTATGTCCTTGGGTTTTTGTTCGTCTCGTCGATGGACTACGCCGGCCCGATCCAATCATGGGCTCGGTCGGTCTTTGGACGAGATGTTTGGTTTCCCGACGTCCGCTCTATCCCATGGGCTGCCTTCGTGATGTCGCTTACTTTCTATCCATACGTCTTCTTGCTAGCGAGAGCGGCCTTCAGAGAGCAAAGTGCCGGCATGTTAGAGGTCGCTCGCACAGCTGGATTCGGCCCTCTCGAGACCTTCTTTAAGGTCGTGTTTCCTCTGGCCAGGCCTTCTCTAGCGGCTGGTGCGTCCCTGGCCGTGATGGAGACTCTTACCGACTTTGCCACCGTAAGGTTGTTCAACGTCCAGACCCTCGCCGATGGAGTCTTTAGGGTCTGGTTTGGCTTGGGAGATCGACAAGCCGCCACGCAGCTAGCTGTGGCGCTTCTCGTGTTTGCGGTGATCGTAGTTGCTCTCGAGCGGATCATGCGGCGCAGAGCTCGATATACACAGCAGTCTGGGGGTACAAGACCGCTGAGCCCTGTAGTTCTCAGAGGACTAAAAGCATGGGCAGTGACCGCACTAACAGCAACCGTCGTTCTTTTATCTCTAGGGATTCCACTTGTTTGGCTCACTTCCTGGGCTTGGGAGGCCACCCGGCGCGGTCTCACCCGGACACCGGTGGGAGGATTCGTGGACCACGCCTACCACAGCGTATTTTTGGCAGTCCTCTCTTGCATACTGTGCCTGACTGTCGCCACCCTCCTTGCCAACGCAGTTCGCTTCGAGGAAAACCCCATCGTAAAAGTCTCAGCGAGGCTCGTCACCGTTGGCTATGCCATCCCCGGCGCCGTGGCCGCAGTGGGAGTGGTGCTCGTGCTCACTTCGCTCGACCGGGTTAGCTCGTCCATTTTTTCTAGATGGATTTTCATTACGGGAAGTCTTGCAGGGCTGGCCTACGCCTATGTCGTCAGATACGCAGCAGTGGGCTGCTATTCGCTTGAGGCCAGCCTGGCCAAGGTGACGCCTTCGATAACTTGGAGCGCCCGCACGCTTGGCGCTAGGCCGACTAAGGTTCTGTGGAAGATCCACCTTCCGATGATGAGGTCCGGGGCAGTAATGGCGGCAGCTTTAGTGTTTTTAGATGTGATGAAAGAATTGCCGGCGACGCTTCTTCTCAGACCTTTCGGGTACGACACCTTGGCCGTGTGGATATGGAGGATGACCTCTGAGTCGCGCTGGATCGAAGCCTCACTTCCGGCTCTAGCCTTGGTAAGCGTCTGCCTCGTCCCAATGGGGATATTCGTGAGGCGCTTCGAAAAAGGGGAAGGTTCCCTCACATGATGGACAGCGCACCAACGAATCCTTCTTGTTCCCCTGCCCTTCTCTGCTCTGGCCTTTATAAATCGTTTGGTTCGACTGTCGCTCTTGAAGGTTTGAACCTCGAGGTTGCCCCTGGAGAGCTGCTAGTGCTCTTCGGGCCAAGCGGATGCGGCAAGACCACCGCCCTCAGGGCAATCGCTGGAATAGAGCCCCCAGATGCTGGGGAGATTTGGATAGGAGGGCGCAAAGTTTCTGGCGACACCTGGGTTCCGCCCGAGGAGCGGCGAGTAGGCATGGTCTTCCAGGACTGGGCGCTGTTCCCTCATCTAAACGTCGAAGAAAACGTGGCTTTCGGCGCAAAAGGATCCAAGCGCAAGAAACGAGCCAGAGTCGCTGAGGTACTCGAGTTGGTACACCTCGGCGGCTACGAAAAACGAATGCCCCACGAGCTTTCGGGCGGACAACAGCAGCGCGTGGCACTCGCCCGAGCACTGGCCTCCGATCCACAGATTATCCTCTTGGACGAGCCATTCTCTAACCTCGACGCATCGCTACGGGCCGAGCTGAGGACTGAAGTGAGGGATGTCCTTTACAAAGCAGGCATCACGGCCGTGTTCGTAACCCACGACAGAGAGGAGGCCCTCTCGATCGCAGACCGAATCGCCGTCATGGTCAACGGCAAGGTGATCCAAGCGGGCACGCCCTACGAGCTGTACTCGGAGCCACCCAACGCTTTGGTGGCCAGGATGCTGGGAGACGCGAACGTGTTCTTGGTAGAGGTTCGTGACGGCTTGGCTCACACGCCCTTTGGTGAAATCCCGTCGTACAAGAGGGATGGTGTGGCGCTCTTGCTTGTGAGGCCAGAGAGCATAGACGTGAAGCCCGACCCCGAGGGAGATGCGACCGTGGAGAGGATCGAGTTCTATGGCCACGACCAACTGTTGCGTTTGTCCTTGAGCAATGGCACAACTCTCGAGGCCCGGACCATTGGGGGAAGACCAGTTGCAAGCGTGGGTGCGAGAGTCAGGACTGCGCTCTTAGAAGAGCCAAGGTTCTTGGGGTGAAAGGACTCGGGGTAAGTGTCATCGGGCAGGCATGCCCACCTCAACCCCGGCACCACGCTTGCGTAGCGCAATAGCGCCCGTGGCCCACGGCCTGCGCACCCGAGATTAGGAGACCGGCACGTGGTCGGGACAGTCCAGCCTTATCAATCTATCTCCAAAGGGAGCGTCAACAAAGGCACAGTGGTGCGGCCTCTCTGGGTCTGGGTGTGCGTTCGGTCTAAAGTACACGCAGGTAAGACACATCCTCGCCACCGGGATGGCGCCTTGCTCCTGGAGACGACGGATGAGAGTCGTAACGATATCAAGAAGCGCGAGTTTCTGATCCTCTCTAAGGGCGTCGAGTGCGGCTATAAGATGATCAGGCCAAGAGGCTAGCTTGGACGCTGCACTCTTCCCTTTTGCTGTCAGCCTCAACGAGAGAGCACGGGCGTCTTTTCCCGAGCGCCCCTTTGTCACCAAGCCTTTTCTTACGAGCGCCCCAACCGCCTCACTTACCGTCGGTAGCCCAATCCCCAGCTCGCGAGCGACCGATACGAGGGTTCCTAGCCCGTCGTGGCGCCACAGCAGTGCCACGATCTCTGCCTGTGTAGCAGAGAGCCCGGATGCAAAAGCATCTCGGCGCGCACCGTGTCTAATTGCAGCACCGAGTTTAGACAGTCCAACTGCTAGCCGCTCGGAAAGGTCGCCTGCCTCCGCATCGAATGCCTCAGCTCTTTCCTCGCTATTGTCTTTTTCCTTGCTGCCGCCTCCTTGTGCCACGACTCTTCGCTCTACGCTAGCCCCACCAACCATCCCTTCGTACATTCCCTGGCAGTATCCTTCTCGGTGTAATTGACGTCCTCCCCACGGCTAAAGCCGGGGGATTCTTTCTCGCCTTAGCGAGCTACGCGGGGGCGCACTGATAAGGGTGCCACCGCACGCCCGTGGGGGACGCCATCGCCCCAACTACTGGGTCTTGGCCCAGATGCTTGCGCCGGATGTTGATCGCGCCGACGCCATCGCGGTGGAATTCGATCCTTTCATCTGTTTGACCAATCGATGGATGCCAAACTGCGGGTCTACTTCCACAAGCAAATTTACGTGGTCCGGCATGACCTCCATTTCGATGATTTCAGCACGGCGTTCATCCGCTACGGTCCCGGGGCTTGCGGCGGCCGGGATTTGGTCAGAGATCCCCCCTCTACCAGTCTTCCCCAGCATAGGGATGGCTCCACAACGCCACTTGCAAGGTTACCGACTTGAACCAAGCCTGATGCATCTTGTCAACATCTTCTGGCGAGTGACCTTTCTTCGCCAAGAAATCCTTGATAGTTAGCGTGATAGGCGAGATAAAAGCGATGAGATACCTCAAGGGGATGTAAGGTACCGACTGCACTGCATCGGTCTTGTTCTTTTTTTCTCGATGGTGCCGGAGCCCAATCTCCTCTGCGTAGTCTAGGTATGCCCTGTCGTGGGGGCGGTTGCATGTGTCGAGGATCCACTGGCCGAAACGGCCTCTTACTGCCTGTAAGTATCTCGAATCGGGCTGTCCGTCCGGGCCGCTGAAGTAGTAAACGAGATGCGGATGCGACCCGACAAAGCCATACCACAAGTCAAGAATGTCGTCGACTTGATCGGCTAAAACCTCGCCAGCCATGCGAAGGTACCTTTCGTCTTCTTCGCTAAAAAGCACTGCTGTCTTTAGCTTTTCGAACTCCTCGTCGCCAAGCGGTGACGTAGCCACCTCCCCGGTGCCGTAGGTGTATCCGGAAATTTCACCTCGCCCCTCTGCCATTTTGCGTTCCTCCTCTTTCGCCTTCTGCGGCTACCTACTCGATAGTGCATATCTCGCCACAACCCCTAGACGCTTCGAGACATCGATGGCTGAGCCAAGAAACCCCCGAAGGCAGGCGTAGATATTATTCGGACTCCGAACTATACTTCAATATCGCTCGGTTGTCAACGAATCGCTATGGAGACCAACGGGCGCAAAAAGCTGGGGATCACATTCGGGATCCCCATAAGAAGCGGGACTTAGGTTCTTTGGAGACGACACCCGGATCGAGGGCTCCTCTCGCAATTCACCGCCTTTTCAATGTTTCGATCGCGTGCCCCGGAGGCTTCTTTCGCACTACACAGCCCCTGCACCAAAAGAGGAAAAAGAGAGGCAGCCGGTGCGAGGAAAACGCCCTGCCTCCCTGAATCCAGGCCTCCCAATAACTGCGACAGAAAACTAGCTGCCTGTGAAAACTGCCGTGCTTACCCATTCACAATGGCTCCAAAATCGCACGCATGCCTTGGGGCGATGGTCTCTCCTCAAGTGGGTTGGGACGGTTTCAGCCGGGAGTGCTTAGCTATATGAGGTTCGCCGAAACTTCTGAACCCTTTGATTAAGTGAAGTGTCTGGTCGACGCCGAGATCGGAGGGAACAATGGCAAGAGCCACAAGGCCAACGACATGCTCAATATGACAGCCGATGATTATTCAGGCCAGCCGACCCGATTCGACCTCAAGTAAACCTCAAGTAAAAAGACAATGGGCACTACCAACGCCCTTGAAAAATTCAGATAAACATCCAGCTCAAACTTGAATAACTCGGCGCGGTTGGCAAAGTCTCGCTTCAATTGGCCCGCAACTATTTAGTTGCGGAAATTCAGCACTACATCTTGCCTCCAACCAGCATGGCAATA
>PSLF01000016.1 GCA_040289475.1 Acidimicrobiia bacterium
GTAAAGCTGGAAGCCAGGGCGCAAAGATCCCTCCGTGCACACCCCTACAAGATCCGGGTTGCCGAACTTGTCCGCAAACTCGTCTAGTGTGTGGTCTACAACAACAGAGACGTTGTTGGAGTTGAGATTTGTCACATAGACCCTGTTGGTCTGGGGGTTGGTGGCGACTCCTTGGGGGCGAGACCCTACAGCAACCGTAGCTATTACGGTATTGGAAGAGCCATCTATGACAGAGACGTTGTCGGAGCTGAAATTTGTCACATAGACCCTGTTGGTCTGGGGGTTGGTGGCGACTCCTACAGGGCCAGACCCTACACCAACCGTAGCTATTACGGTATTGGAAGAGCCATCTATGACAGAGACGTTGTTGGAGCCGTAATTTGCCACATAGACCCTGTTGGTCTGGGGGTTGGTGGCGACTCCGTAAGGGCTGGTCCCTACAGCAACCGTAGCTATTACGGTATTGGAAGAGCCATCTATGACAGAGACGTTGTTGGAGCTGTAATTTGCCACATAGACCCTGTTGGTCTGGGGGTTGGTGGCGACTCCTCGGGGGCTAGACCCTACACCAACCGTAGTTATTACGGTATTGGAAGAGCCATCTATGACAGAGACCTTGTCGGAGTTGAGATTTGTCACATAGACCCTGTTGGTCTGGGGGTTGGTGGCGACTCCGTAAGGGTTGGTCCCTACAGCAACCGTAGCTATTACGGCATTGGAAGAGCCATCTATGACAGAGACGTTGTTGGAGCTTGAATTTGCCACATAGACCCTGTTGGTCTGGGGGTTGGTGGCGACTCCTACAGGGCCAGACCCTACAGATATCTGTGTCTCTAGGGTCGCTGCCTGTGCGCTCTGGATCCTCTGGGTTGAGAGCGGAAAGAGCAAGAGAGCCGCTGCTGTGGCAAAGAAGACGAGTCGAGCTCTTTTAGTAGGAGTTAGAGAAAAGCGCCGCCCGGTCATTGTGTCCTCCTTTTTCCGGCCTTACGCCTTGAGCTATTCCGCCCTCAGGAGTCAGGACCTAGAAAAAAGGAGGGGCCAAGCCCAGCTTTTCCCTTAATCGAGCTCCAAAGTCCTTGGGTGATCTAGCCCAATCAGGCCATTTTACACGAAAGCAATCTCAGCGCAAGACTTGGCCGGTTAACGCGCGTGCTGAGGCTCGATGTGAAGATAAGTTTCCGCCTATTTCTTCACAATAGGGCCTACATTTGGCTCAGCAGAAACTCGAAGAAACATGCCGTCGATAATGCTTTCTTTTGTTTAACTGAGGGGAGCACGTGTATCCTCAAGCTGAAAGTTGTTATCACTGGCAGTAAAGTGGTACGCGACAAGGGCGCACAATCCTGCGGAAGCTGCTCCAATAGCACCAGTCATAAGACCAGCTTTTGGACCAAAGTGTTCCGATATCCAACCTATTAACGGTCCACCTAATGGCGTCGACCCCAAAAAAGCAACAGAAAACAGTGCCAGCACTCTCCCTCGCATCTCAGGTGCCGCGGTGACTTGAAGCATCGAGTTCGAAACGGCCAAAAACGCTGCCGCGCCAGCACCTACCAAAAGCGCAACGATCGTCGCCGCCCTGAATCCCGGGGCAATCGAAAAAACCCCTAAAACCACGCCAAGCACTATAGATGAGGCAATGAGATGTTGCCTTTTAGGTCTTGATATAGATGCTACCAACAGTCCACCTGCCAAAGATCCAATACCTGACATGGCAATTAGCCCGCCAAACGAACCCGGTCCTCTCCCAAATTCATCGCGCACAAGAAGGGGTATAATGACTTGAAAATTGAACGCCAGTGTACCTACAACTCCGATCATTGCTAGGGGTATCCACAAATCTGGAACTGATACGACATAACGGACCCCTTCACGCAACTGGCCTCTCTTTTGCCCCACCGGTTCAACACGCTCTAGCTCGGATGGACGCATCCTAAGGTAAGCAACAAACGCAGCCACGTATGACACAGCATTGAAGAAAAAACATATTGAAGCACCCGACCTTGCAAGAAGAAAACCAGCTAGAGCGGGCCCTAGAACCCGGGTGGTGTTGATCATCACCGTGTTAAGACTAACGGCATTGGTGGCCTTTTCTACCCCCACCATCTCAGTAATGAAGCTCTGCCGCACGGGATTATCAAACGACTGAGCCAGTCCAAGTACAAATACTAGCGCGTACACATTAGCCAAACTCGCCTTGCCAACAGATGCAATGATTCCCATCATTGTGGCTGCAAATATTGCAAGCAGCTGTACTTTCATTAATAGCCTTCGCTTGTCCGTTCGATCAGCTACAACTCCTGCGTATGGTGCTAGCAGCATCATTGGAACAAATTGCAAAGCAAAAATACCACCCACTGCAGTACCAGAATGCGTGATATCCAAAATAAGCCAAGCTTGAGCGACAAGCTGCATCCAGGTTCCCGTAAATGAAATTGTCTGGCCTATAAGAAATAAGCGGTAATTGCGATTTTGAAGAGATACTAATAATGAGCTCCTGCTCTTTTGTTTGCTTTTAAAAATCACGGCATGTTTGTTCTCGACGATACTAGGGTCATCTTTTGCTTGACGAACGTGCTGCACAACATAGTCTGCATTCGGCACAGAACACTTCAGTTCCACCGAGCGGCCTCCGACAGCCACATAGGTAACTCCGAATAAATAAAATCCTTAGCTTCTTTAAGCATCGGCTCGAAATAAGGAAACATATGTGGCATTCGCTTCCACTCTACAAGTTCCGTATTTACACCAGCCACATCAAGTTTTTCTGCGAGCCGAACCGAGTCGTCTCTTAAGGTATCGATTTCTGCAGCATCCAGGCGAACAGGAGGAAGGCCTGCTAAATCGGCATAAAGTGGGCTTAACCTGGGATGGCCTCTTGGCTCGTCTCTAACATACGCTGATGCAAATGCCTCTGTAAGGGAAGGGTTGAGTATGGGGTCCTCGCCTGCTATTTGTTGCTGAGACGGGGAACTGTTAGTCAAATCGTACCACCCAGTTATGCCAAATGCAGCCCGTACTCGCTCGAAAACAATGTCGCTTGAGTCTTTCAAATGGACGACAGCAGATATAGCAAGATTAGCTCCAGCGGAGGTACCGCCTACGACGATTGACGTCACTGGGCCAAGCAGTCTCTCAGCATCCGCAGTTAGACACCACTTAACAGCATCTACAGCGTCGTCGTGCGCAGCCGGATAGGGGTGCTGCGGGGCAAGTCTGTAATCGGAAACTACCACTGGAGCCCGCAATGCGTCGGACAGTCGCAGACTCAGACCGCGTTCCGACTTGGATGACCCAATACAAAAACCTCCACCGTGAAAGTAAACGAGCACCCTCCCTCGCTGCGCATTTCGGGGGATTCGCACCACGGCAGTGTGTGCCCGGACCTTTATGACTTCCTCGTGGCATGGAGCTGGTGCGCCAGATCCGAAGAGAGAGTCTGCCGCCTCCAGGGCGGCACGCTGTTGTTCGAAATTCATCTCTTCAGTCTTGGCAATTGCTAGCGTCTCAAACAATTGCCTTATGGTCTCCTCGTCTGACATTGGCTCCTTTTGATATCTCTTAAACATTGAAATCTCCGATTGCTATGAAATCTGAATCGTCGCCGCTACGAATTGCAGATTGGCTCCACGATGCCATGACCGAGTAAGGGGCCCGGCAGCAGGTTCTACGTTTCTCCAGACTGTACTTCTCCCTGGTTTCGCACAGACTTTGCAGTCTGAGTCTGCTCAATATCACTACTTTTTATGCGAGTAATGACCCTGGCCTGTTCGAGACTCATCAGCGCCGCGATTCCTGCAAAAGCAAAAAAACAACTTATAAAGCCAAGTCTGTCAAGACCAACCTTGGCCACAACTGGCCCCGTTGTCTGGCCGAGCCTAGCCGATGAAACGAACATCGCCACTGACGTTCCTCTCAGTCCAGGGGGTGCCACCTCCGTTGCCCGGGCTTGCAAGGCAACAATGGACATTCCTTCTCCAGCTCCGCACATTGCGATTGCCGCAAGAGCTAAAAGTCTGCTACCCGCCTCCGATGCTATCGCCAAGCCCAACATTCCAGCCGAGTACGCTAAGAAGCCCATAAGTAGGATGTTTACGAACCCCACCCTCTGCTGAAGGCGCCCTCCATTACTCGACATGATCATGGAGAGCACAGAGCCTGCTGTTAGGAAAGCGCCTATCGTGAGAGCGCTAGCATGGAAACGCTCCTTGAGCATTACTGGGACTGCCGCCATAATCCCGCCGAATATTAAAAGGAAAAGCACGAAGCCGCGAAGCATGAGCCGCCTAAGGGCCGGCAATGAGAGAACCTCGGCAACGTTTGCAATAAAACCCTTCGGGAAGGACTCTCGTTTCCTAGATTCACCCATAAGCGACCCGTTCCTCTGGACTGTCGGCGAGGATCGAATGGATCCTTTCGTGTTAGGGAGAAGTACTGCGATACCTAGAGCCACCCCCAGAACACCCCAGTACGGAAGATATGCATGTCGCCAGTTTCTCGATGCCAACATCCCACCCAGAGTCGGAAAGCTTGTCGTTCCAACGGTGAGCACGGCAGCGTTGTACCCGATATAGCGGGTTCGCGTTATGCCTTCGAGTAGGTCTCCAAGCGTTACCACGACGAGATTTACCAAGCCTGCTGAGCCAATTCCCTGCAAAAGCCTGAGCATAAGGAGGATCTTGAAGTCCGGGGCAAACATGCAAGCCCCACCGGCCAACCCATGCAGGACGAGTGCTGGCGTCATAACCGCTTTGCGTCCATAACGATCCGCCAGATAGCCGATTACCGGCGCCGCTATGACTCCGGGAAGCGTGTAGATCGAGAGAATCAGGGCGCCGGAAGTAGGTGATACTCCCAACGATTCCGACATAGAGGGAATCGAAGGTGGAACCAGAGTCGGTCCGGATACACCTGCAAGCGTCACAGAGAATAAAAGGAAAAGTTGGGAGCGAGAAAGTCTTGGAGCGTTCGGGCGACAGGCCACTAAGCGTCTTCACCCCGTCTAACGCGTGCCTCCAGCTATGCTGCGAGTAGCCCGTGCCTCCTCTAGCAACGACCGGGCAATCGACATTCTGTGAACCTCTGAAGGTCCGTCGTAAATTCGAAACGCACGCACGTCGGCGTAGAACGCTCCAACCGGTGTATACCTTGTTATCCCTAAACCTCCGAGAATTTGAACTGCTCTATCGATCACCCTTCCAACTGCCTCAGCGACGTACACCTTGCACATAGAGGTCTCCCTTCGAGCCTGATCCCCCTGTGACAATCGCCACGCAGCATGGATGGTCATAAGTCGGGCTGCGTGCAAATCAATCCAGGAGTCTGCGAGCATCCACTGCACGGCCTGAAAATCACCAATGGGATGGCCGAATGCTTCGCGTTCTACTGCCCTCCGTGCGGCAATCTCGTAGCAACGTTGCGCTGCGCCGATCCACCTCATGCAGTGTGTGAGCCGTGCCGGGCCGAGTCTGAACTGCATGAGGGCAAATCCCTTGCCTCGCTCGCCCAACATTGCAGCTCGGGGAACGCGGCACTCCTCGAGGTCGACTTCGCAGTGGCCCCCCTGACCTACCGAGCCCACCACAGGAATCTTGCGCTTGACTACAAAGCCAGGGTTGTCTGAGTCGACTAAAAACAGACTAGTGCGGTCATGCGGTGGAGCACTTGGATCGGTCACGGCAGCAACAATCGCAAACGACGCTCCATAAGCTCCCGTGGTAAACCACTTCCTCCCTTGAATTACCCAATCGTCGCCGTCTTGCACCGCTATCGTTTGCATCATTGTCGGATCGGCGCCCGCTCCCGGCGCAGGCTCGGTCATCGCAAAGCAAGATCTCACTCGTCCCTCGACCAACGGAAGAAGGTAGCGTTGCTTCTGGTCTTCAGTCCCCCAGTGAAGAAGGAGGTGCATGTTTCCCTCGTCTGGTGCAGCACAGTGGAGGGCGAGTGGCCCAATGGGACTCCGCCCTGCCTCCTCGAAAAGGGCGCACATTCCGATAAATCCCATACCTTGGCCGCCGTACTCTTTCGGCATATGAGGAAGGTACAGACCTCTTTTTTTGGCTTCTGCTCGCAATCGATCAACAATTCGAGCCGTCGTATTTTCCTCCTCCTCCACGCCTCGTAGCGCTGCCTCTAACACTTCAGTTTCAGCTGGAATGACCGACTCCTCCACGAACGCGCGAACACGGTTCTTTAGCTCTCGAATCTCGGGGTCAAAATAAAAGTCCATGCGCTCCTCCGATCAGCGACTATCCCAGAATGGTCCTATCTCAAAAGGCGAATCCGACTGAACCTATTGTTGCTTCGGACACAGAAGCCAGGGAAAGTTAGGATGTATGCCAACTAGTTAGTCGCGTCGCGCGGTGCGCTCGTGTTCGCATCGCGGCTTGACTCCGACAGTCAGTCCCGAACCATTTCCAACTGCCTAAATACTCCAAAATGGATCCTGGCATGCCGCATACAAAAACATGAAGTCTGCGAAACGGAAGAGCTTTTGGGGATGGGGGTGGGAGGATTTTGCGCTCAACGACGATCAAGCGGGAAACATTGCCGCGGCTGCCTACGCGCGGATGCAAAAACGAAGCGGTGGCGAGAAGCCAGCCATCCTCCCGATCCCTAGACTCGAGGATATACGGCTACGTCCGCCTAGAATATCCCCACCCGAAAATCTTGCCCACCTCTTCACCGCCGATTTATACCAGCGAGCGTCTCACACATACGGGAAGTCCTTCAGGGATGTACTGAGGGCACTAGTAGGCAACTTTGAGCACGCCCCCGATTACGTCGCCATACCACGTAAAGATGCGTATGAAAAAGACCTCTTTGCAATCCTCGAGTGGTGTTCGCAAGCCCGTGTTGCGGCGATCCCATATGGGGGAGGCTCATCGGTAGTCGGCGGAGTTGAGCCTCTTGTATCGGAAGATTACGCTGGCACTGTCTCGATCGACTTGCGACTGCTTTCCGGGGTCGATGAGATCGACCACAAATCACGTGCGGCCTGCATACGAGCTGGGTCGCTGGGACCGGATATCGAGGATCGGCTAAGACCTCATGGACTCACCCTCCGACACTTCCCCCAGTCTTTTGAGTTTTCCACCCTAGGAGGGTGGATCGCGACTCGATCGGGAGGACACTACGCCACCCTTTACACTCACATCGACGAATTCGTAGAGGCCCTCGAAGTACTCACACCTCGTGGACTCGTAGTAACCCGAAGGCTACCCGGATCCGGAGCCGGGCCTAGCCCAGACCGCATGTTCATCGGGTCTGAGGGAACACTGGGGATAGTCACAAAAGCGTGGATGCGACTGCAAAGGCGCCCGACGTTCAGAGCTGCGGCAGACGTACGATTCAACGACTTCGGTCAGGGGGTGGAGGCAGTCCGTGTGATCTCTCAGTCGGGTTTGTATCCCTCGAACTGCCGGCTTTTAGATCCACTTGAAGCACTTCTTGGGGGCGGTGACGGAAAAGTATCGATTCTCGTGCTCGCGTTCGAGTCCGCTGATCATCCAGTGGAAGGACTCTTGCACCGCGCTATCGAGATCGCAAAAGAACACGGAGGCAAGTGTCCGCACGAAGCCGTCCGCATCCAACGTCCCGGCGACGAGTCGTCCGCAGCTACTGGTGGGGCCGCAGGCAGCTGGAGGACAGCCTTTTTACGAGCGCCCTACGGCCGAGACGCGCTCGTCCGCGCTGGATTTGTTACGGAAACATTCGAAACAGCTGTCACCTGGCAGAGCTTCTGGCAGATGCACGAGGCAATTATGGCGGCGGTGCAGGCTACAATCGATGAGGTCTGCGGGGATGGATGGATCGCTTGTCGATTTACTCATGTCTACCCAGATGGCCCAGCCCCCTACTACACAGTGGTTGCTACCGGACACGTGGACCCAATGTCACGCCTGTCTCAGTGGAAAGAGATAAAAGAGGCGGCCTCCGAGGCAATCCTCTCATTTGGAGGAACAATTTCGCACCATCACGCCGTCGGGCGCGACCACAGACGCTGGTACGAGATCCAGTCGCCGCTCCTGTATCGAGAGGCGCTTCGGGCTGCCAAAGCAGCTCTGGACCCCTCTGGCATCCTTAATCCAGGCGCACTAATAGATCCTTTGCCTTCTTCTGCGTAGCCTTCATCCTCTAGACAGAGGAGCCGCAGACTGCAACTCCTTTAGGATCCGATTCCGCTCATCTAAAAGCTCGATTGCTTTACCCCCAATCTCCTTCATTCGCTCATTTACATTGTCAATGTCAATCTCGGATGGGTCGTTGTCTCCCAAGAACAAAAGAGAGCATCTGACGACAGGGCGCCCAGTAGCGCGCCATAGGGCAAGCGCATATGCCGAGACCTGATAGCTGTAGTGCAAAACGAGCGTTTCTCGATCTCTGGCAGATTGGAGCGAGTCAGTCTTGTAGTCGGCAACGACGAGTCCGTCGTCTCTTTCGAGCACTAAGTCGGCATATCCCTCTATTGCCACGGCTTCATCGATCGGAGAACAGACGTAGACTTCCTTGAAATGCCGGCAAAACGCTGCCTCCTTGGGTGTGCGGAGTTGCAAAGCCTTTGTGACCAGATCAATAACCAATGACTGGGGAGGAGCTTGGGAGCCAAGAGTAAAGAGGGTCTCAGAAACGGCAGACAAAATCGCTCTTTCGGGAGCCGCCAAATCAGCGGTCAGATCGAGTCTAGCAAGCGCCTCGTGGACCGCCCTTCCAACGGCCAACGGGTCAACATGTCCCCGAGTTCCTGAACGTGTTCGACTGGAGCTTCCAAAATCATAGGGCGCCAAGAGCTGAGCCACCTCGGTAGCGGAGAAAATAGGGGGTCGCAGGGCAAGACCTCCTTGGACCCTGGGGAGAATTTGCAATGCGAGAGGTGTTGCTCGACGTCGATCATGTGAGGTGGAATCTCCATCTACCACATCGAGGGGGGGCTCCTCGGAACTGCTGTGTCTAGGACGATTCTCATACTTCATAGATGACGCAACAGCCAGAGAAACACGATCCCTGTCGGCGCGGTCCGCTTTTGTCGGAGTAAACGTTGGTTCCCACCGTAGACGGCCCCAAGAACGTTCTTCGTAGACTGGGTCTCCCTTCGCAACTTCGCTTTCTTCTATTCGTGGGAGCAGTTCAGCGATGGCTCGATCGACAGAGAAGCTTGATGGCTTTTTGTTTTTCTTGTAGCCCTTTGCATAACGGCTCACCACCAGATAGTCACGCGCTCGAGTAAAGGCAACATAAGCGAGGCGGACCTCCTCTTGAGCAGTTTGATCCTGCTTTGCTATTTGCAGCGAGGAAAAGCCTTCGGTCTCTATGCCAAGATCTTTTGCGCCAAGCCTCAGCTCGACAAAGTTGTCGCCACCAACGAGAACGTGCTGGGGCGGGACGCCAGAAGTCTTTATCGCCGTACCAATGGCAAAAACGATCGGAAATTCAAGGCCCTTGGCCCCATGAATAGTAAGCACTCGGACAGCATTCTCGTCGGGTCCTGCGAAGACATTCTTTCCTACCTCACTTCCTTCTTCCCGCATGATCTCCATCCAACGCAGATACTCCCGGATCGACCGGCCGCCTTCTTCGAAAAACCTACGGGCGTCGTCTATAAGTAGCCGGTAGCGTCGCCAGCGCTCCCTATAAGCCTTATCGAGGAGCGCTCCTTCCAAAATCCGTTGCGCCCTAAGAATCCGCTCTAGAAGTCGGGGCAGCGGGGTGTATCGGGACTCTTCGTGAAGGGACCTGATCATATCCATGCACGCGGCTACATACGCTTTACCTGTTGGCTTTCGACTAGCGTGACCGTCATTGTCAGATCCCGTAGAAGTTCTTGAGGGTTCTAGCCCAGATGTGTACTGCCAGCAACGGTCCGTATTACCGCAAGCTACGTAGTACTCCAGTAAATCTTGGTCGCTGCAAGCGAAGATCGAGGACTTGAGCGCTGCCACGACTGAAACCGCGTCGAACGGATCCTCTATGCACGCAAGAATAGTCGAGATGTCATGTGCTTCCTGTGTCGAGTACAGCAGCTCTCCTGTCTCCAGACGGTACGGGATCTCGTATTCCTCGAAACTCCTCTCGAGAGCTGCCAGCCAGGTCCTGCCCCTAATCAAGACAGCTATGTCGCTAAATCTTGGGTGATCCACAAAACCACGACCATCCGAAGCAATCCTCTCTACACGCCAGCCCCCTTGCCCGTCAGCCCCTGTCGCCTCCAGAATAAGCGAGGCGACATGAGACATCTCTTCGTCTCTCACGTGTTCTGCAGAGCCAAATCTAGGGCCGCCGATTACTATCACTCGGGGAGCGGTCACTGGCTCCAAAAGAGTGTCTGTGGACTGCTCCACTTCCTTTGCCACAGTTCTCGCTGCTAGAAGCGGGACGAACTTCACAAGGTTCTCAACGCCTGCGGGACTGAGTCCGCCGTGTTGACCGTCATTGTCACTCTTATCGGGTTGGCCTTCTGATCCCGTGTATTGCTGAGGGTTCATCTTTCCAGAGAAAGCAGTTGCAAAGACTTCGTTTACGAACCCCACGATCTCGGGATGACACCTAAAGTTCGCTTGGAGCTGGCGGACGTAGCTTGACCACCTATCGGAGATCCGCTTCAGCACCGCTGGCTCGGCGCCCCTAAACGCATAGATCGATTGCTTTATATCGCCCACCACAACGAGCCGCCCGTCAGGAGGATCGGGCATATGCTGGTGGGATAGAACGCACTCGTCACTGGTCCGACTCCCACCTGTCATTACGCCGGAACACAGCCCCATGAGCGAAAAAATGAGTAATACCTGCAAAGAGTCGGTGTCCTGGAACTCATCGACAAGAAAGTAAGAGTATCGGCTGGGGAGCCGTTGTCTAATGTCGGGGCGGGTTTCCACAAGCTCAAGAGATATCGCCAGAAGGTCGTCGTAGGTAAGCTCACCAGTAGCCCTCCTGCTACGCGCTTCCTCTGCTGCAAAGCGGGCCAGGATTCCGAGAAATGACTGCGCACAGCGCTGGCCGACTTGTCTGACCGCCTTATCTACGCACTCGGCGATATCCGCTACAGCAGTAGCTTGCGCTCCGGTACACCTCGATGTCCCCACGCTGTTCTTCAGTTTTTTTGTCAATTTGCTGAGCGCTCGCGCGTCAGCTATCAGCCTGTACAGCAAATCCTCAGATGGCTCTTCAGCCAATCCGTGCCGCAGTCGCTCACTGATGCGAATACAGGCAAGTGCAGCCGGTTGCGCGGTTGTTGGAAGTAGCAATTGGATATCGTCGTGCTCTAGAGCGGCGACTGCATCGATTGCTGTGTTCAAAATCCGCTTGATTTCATCGAGAACTGGGGCTAGACGTCCCTCACTGAACTTCCAGAGTGCATCTGCTTGCCATTCTCGGGGATCACCGTCGCCCCTAGAAGAGCCAAGTTGCTTGGGAAGTAAAAGGAGGGCCCAGCTCCGTAGCAACTGGCGAACAAGAGACGACGATTTATAGAAAGGATCGTAGCCGAGACCCAAGAGGATCGCATGGAGCACTCGCCCACTCTCAGTTGTCAGCACTTGAGTAAGATACTCTTTCCACCTCTCCAAAGCTCCCGCCAGATAAATAGCGGGGTCTTGTACGCGAAAGGCGACTGGCACGCCAGCTTGGAGCGGAAACTCGGTTAGAATAGACTGTGCAAAACTATGGATCGTTGAAATCTTCGCAGAATCCAGCCGAGCCAGTACGCTCTCTAATCGACGGCGTTTGGCAGCGTTGCTTGTCGCGCTGGCTTCGGCTGCTTTCAGAAGATTCTCTCGGAGCCGTTCTTTTAGTTCAAAGGCGGCCGCTTCGGTGAAGGTGATGGCGACCAAATTTTCGGGCTCGATTCTTTCCTCTATCAAACCGGTAGTGATCCGATCGACCACCAGCTGAGTCTTGCCGGTCCCAGCCCCAGCCATAACAACGTAGCTACGCTCTAAGCTCTCGGCGATCTCTAGCCGTATGTCGTGGTCCGGCGGCTGCGTCATTTGTCTTGCTCCGGTACAGTTGTGAGCTGGGTGTACCTGACAAATACTGGATCGTTCTCTTTCCTCTTGGCGATGCGTGCCCGGTCTTGAGTACAGACACGGTTGAAGTCGCAGGAATCGCAGTTTTCACCGGGGGAACGGTAACTTTCGGGACCAGGATTCGGAACGAACAGCCCGAAACGGATGCAGTCCACCATCTCCGCTAGAAAGTACTTGACTGCCTCGAGATCGGAGACATCAACACTTCCGGCGTATACGGTGTTCGCCGCCGAGGACAAGTCAATCTGCCAAATCATGCCCCGCATGCGTTTTGGTTGACAATCTTCGAGACGTGCCGAACACAACATGTATAGGGGAATCTGGAGGAATTTACCGCCAGCAAGCAGATCATTGATTTTCACCCCCTCAACGTCTTCGACCTCCTCGGGTTCTAAGGCATCCGACGCTTCGGTAACCTTGTGAAGAACCTTGCCGTACAAATTATGTTTATTAGAGGCGGACCGAGTGGACTTGAAGTCGACGACTACCAGCTCTTCGCCGTGCCCTACGCGGTCGATTCGGTCTGCTCGTCCCCTCACATGAACTTCGTGCCCGTCACGACCCACCACGATTTTCTCGTCAAAGGCGTACTCAAACTTCCAGGGTCGCTGGCCGAAGTTCATCTCGAGGCACTCCTGTACAGCAACAGCGTTTTCAAGGGCACGGAGCAGTTGAGGTTTGATCCTTTCGAGCGAAAAAAAGCCTCCCCCGGGTGCCGCATCCGAAAAGTATTCCTCGAAAACTTCGTCGATAATCTCGCCAAGGCTAGTAAGTCTCTCATCTAACCCTTGGGGACTCTTTTCGTCTGAAGCAAACAATCTATGCAGGACCTCGTGGATAGCACTTCCCAAGTCTTTGCCTTGCACTTCGGAGATGTCTTCGGGTCTGTCCAGGGAGGAGACTGAGAGCACCTGGCCGAGGAAAAACCTGTACGGACAGACAGCCCAGTGCTCAAGAGACGTTGGGCGTACTACATCGGTGTTCGGCACTCCGCCATTTACAGCGACAATGCCCCACCACTCGTTCACATCCCGAGACTCGAGAGCCTCGTGTCGGAGAGCGCGCCTTGCGAGAGATGGCTCGGAAGAGAAAAGGCTGCAGCGGGCAATGGGCACCCCATCTTCCAACTCTTCCAAGATCTCCAATAGGTTGGCTTCTTGCGCTTCGGCCGCTCCCAGCTGTTTTATCCCCGCCTCAAGCGAAGGAACGTACAGATGCCAGTCACCACATTTGCCAGAGTTTAAGTCCTCATTTCGAAGAAGGCGGGGCTCTCGCTTATTTTCGGTAACAGATTCTCCTTCCTCACTGACCTTTGCACGGGCATTGGCCATATCGAGGACCCACCATGAAGCATGTGCGAAGCGAGACTGACGCAAATCGACTATCGGATAACAAAGCACTCTGCGGCGGGCACTCGCCAGAAGCGTATACAGGCGAAGCCGTTGCTCTTGCGGGCTCGGCCCTCGCCTGGAAACCTCGGGCCGACCCAGAACCGCTGCTGCGGGGCGCAACAAGGAATCTTCCGATTCGGGTACAGGAAGTGCGCCCTCTTGCGCACCCACAACTACAACATGGCTCATTGCAGTCCCGGCGAGGTTGTGAAGGGGCCCGACGCCCAGACCTCTTGGCTTTTCTCCTCTATCCCACGGTTCCTCGAGCACTTCTTTGACTTCGGATACAAAGTCATCGAGCGTGACTTGGCCTCCTACCGCATCGAGCCGCGAAAGCGATGTCAATGCCGATACCACAGGTGTCAGGCCATCAACATCCCTCCCCAGCACAAGCGCTGCTCCTTCACGCGTGCCCGCCGCCGGAGCAAGAAGTTTGGTTACCAAATGAGCGATGGCGTCGACCGCCTCTGACCACGAAGGGAGCGATGGATCGTTCGGCTCCTGCGGCGGGGAGAAGCTTTTCGTCTCGAGAAATGCTGCGGGAACCGATGAACACAACATCTCGACGAAGGCGTGGGCAGCCTCGATTGCTGTTTCTCTTCTTGAGCCAGAGTTTATTGATTTTGCTCTGGAGGCCGAAGAATCTCGATCCTTCTCCAACCGTTCCATCCAGACACCAGGACCTGCAACAATCCCTTTCTCTCTGGAGAGCGCATCCCAGTACTCGGGTGTTATCGCGAAGCTTTGTCCGTTGAACTCGAAACGCCGAGCGCTGGGTGGCACGGCAGCGGCAAGAGAAATCACGGCATCCCGCCTAAAACCTGATTCCAAGACGAGAAGCAGCCTTTCGAGAACAGCTCCCGCGACTGTCTCGGAAAGCTTGGTTCGCTCAGAAGCCCAAAACTCGACTTCTGCCTCCTTCAAATAGTCGAACAGCATCTGTTCGTACGGTGAAATAGATGCGTAGGCAATGGCTATCTTGCTGGGATCCACTCCCTTCCTGACCCAACCCTGTGCTATCCGGATTGAGCTCCTGATCTCCTCCTCGGCATCAAAGGAGGTGCAAATTTCGACCAGGGGAGCAGAAGGGGGACTCGTACTGAAGTCATATTTTTCGACACAGGAAATTGCCTCGAGTCCTGCGATGCGATCGAGCACCGTCTCCAAGTAGCTATCTGCGTCAGGATCCCCCGTCGTGCCAGCTATCACATACTGAGGAGAAACTCTAGAAAGCGAGGCGATAAGTCTTTCTTCTCTGTAGCTGAGACCCATTGGTAAGTACCAGATAGGCACAGGTATATCTGTCACTGCCTTATCCTCGAGGGCCTTTTGGGCGGAGACAAATAAGTCAGCCGGAGAGAGATATTCAGCAGCTAAAGCTCGCTTGTACTCAAGAAATGCTTCGATCACCATCACGGTGTCATAGGGAATGCCATGGATCGCCGCGGCACTCACTAGATTTGTAAGTTCTTCTCTGTCGGCATACTCGTCTAGTCGCCTGAAGCTCTCCACAAGCGCGTCGATGCTTCGAGGGGACCGGAGCATCTCGGTCTGATCTACTCCCAGAAAACCGCTAAATCTTGATGGCCTCGCTCGCGATACTTCGTCGACTGCTTTCCTAGCGAACCACCGGCTCGTAGAGGTATCGAGGGTACGTCTCGATCCAGTGAGTCCGGCCATTCCAGCGAGGTGTGAGGCAAGGCGAAGCGACGTACCGAACATTACGTTGACGAACCCCCTCCGCGTTCCGATTGCCAACGCGCGACGAATAGAAATCTCTGCTTCTCTGGAGGGAGCAACGACGAAGACCGGACGAAATGCGTCATCATCCTTGCATTGCGCGATAACCAATGCCAGCGCTTCGAGGGACTTAGGTCCTACTGAGCACTTAATAATCTTTATCACCAACGCGCTCCTTTGTTGGTAGGCGGGCTATCATCATGTTCTCGTGCTCAATCCTATGCAAGGGGTACGACAAATCCAGACGAGTCCCGGCTGAGGAAATGAAACGATCGGGCAAAGCATTGTGACGCGAGGAGACATCCTCGCTGTGTATGCACATCCAGACGACGAGTCGTGGTCGTGCGCGGGCCTCTTTTCTTACTATGGCCTACGAGGCCTAGAGTCCCGCCTGCTCACGGCAACATACGGCGAAGCTGGATTCCAGCCTGAAATCGTCGAACGCACTCCAGAACATCAACGGAAAGCGACAAGGGAAGCCGAGCTTGGAGAGGCCGCCCGGATTGTGGGATTGGCAGGATTCGAGATTATAGGCTTTCCCGACGGAGTCCTCGAGAGTTGCCTCGCTGCTTTAGAGCAAGCGGTAGCAGAGAGAATGCTGCGTTACCGTCCTCGGATAGTAATCACCTTTGACGAAACAGGGGTTACCGGTCATCGGGACCACATTGCGGTACACGCTGCTACCACTGCTGCCTTTGCCAAGGTAGCTCCGCCAGGATCCCGCCTCCTCTACAACATTCTTCCCGAGCGAGTCAATGCTGTGGTCACAGCGGCCGTTGGTTCAGAGAGCCCGGGGAATCCGGTAGAAAGGTTTGTTATCAAAAAGTGGAACGGGCCTCCTCCCCAAAAAGATGGCTCGGCAGGAGCATTTTGCGTACCAGACGACCGCATTGCCGTCGTCCTTGATGTCAGGGCTTTTGTAGATGCAAAGCGAGATGCGATTCTCGCTCACCGATCGCAGGTCGCAGGATCGTCATTCTTATCGCAACTCCCCAAAGGTGTACTAGAGGCCTTCCTGGGATGGGAGTACTTTCAACTAGGCGCTGGTCCTGCCTACCCCAAGCTGCCGGCTCGAGATGTCTTTGAAGGAATGGATCTAGACTGAGCCTCGGCAACAGGGCGGTCACTTCGCAGACGGCAAAAGAGCGCATCCACGCTTAAACCTTTTGTGCCGGGGAGTCAGCCGCACCCCGGGGCAGCCTCAACCCATCCTGACTTTCTCGGGTCCCTTGTTCTTGAAAGCGTCCTGGAACTGACGGAGCGCTTGCAGGTCGAAGTTTCGGCAAGTCTGGCTCCGACCCCAAGCGGTGATCACCATGCGGGCACCACCCGGCAGGGGCTCCGAACGAGGAACAGCCACCATGAATGACTTCTTCTCGGAAATCGCATCCTTGAGCCGCTCGGCAACCTCTTGGTCTCCCTCGTTGTACCAAATCACGATCTGTCCATGCTCCAAACTGTGAGTCGTGAGCTCTTTTGGAATCTCCGTGGTATAGAAGCCATCGTCTGGCGGAGGCGGAGTTCCCCAGTGCTTGCCACCCGCGGGAGGATCTTGAGGATACGAGATGGGTTGGCCTTCGGGTACGTGCTCCCGGTCGTCTACCTGAAAAGTCTTGATAGGATCGCAATTCTCGGTAGCCCCGTCGTTAGGAAGCGTAATCTCGCCTCGAGGCTTGTTTATGGCAACTATAACGATGACTCCTAAGATCACCAGAGCAACGACCACTGCGCCAGTAATGGCATTTTTCCGAACCTTCTGACGCCTCTCTAGCTCCTGTTGCAGCCGCTTTTGAGCCTTGCGCTCGGCCTTGGAAAGCTGTCTCGACCGAGGGTTTGAATTTGCCTTCGTGGCTTGCCCCGAGTTTTTAGCTTCTTTAGTTACCTTTGCCAATTTCTTTCCTCCGAGAGTCCTAAGGGCAAATCCTAAGGAAAGAATCCGTTTCTCACGCCGCGGCCCGCTCCAGGTACTCTTTGGACATTCTGTACGCTTCCTCTATTAGCTCATCACTCTTGGTGAACTCGTCGAACGCCAAGCCTGGGTAATCGGGTTTCGGTAAAACAACCACTCGAGGATCTTCAGAGTACTTCTTGACCTCGCTGAGCCAGCGCTGGCTCTTAGCTATAGAGAAAGCTTGATACATTACGTCCCACGCCGATCTGATGCGACCAGCTTCGACCTCCGAAGAGACATTCAATACGAAAATGCGCCTCACCCCTTTCTCGTCAGCCACTGAGATTGGGACGTTGTCGACGACCCCGCCATCTATAAGCCTCCTGCCCTCGTAATAGACAGGAGGAAATGCTCCGGGCAGTGCGGTGCTGGCCAGTAGTGCTGGTCTTAGTGGGCCTCTGGAAAAGACCACCTCTTCTCCGGTGTCTAGGTCACAGGCGACTACCTTTAGGCGAACTGGCAAGTCCTCAATACGCTCGAACACGAGGTTAGAGTCGATTAGCTTCTCTAGGCCATCCCGCGCATAGAGATGGTCCTGGCGCAACCCTAGGAGTAGACGGACAAGTCGGTTGCCAGAAAAAATGTGGGCATCAGTACTTCCGCCCCACGTTCTAATCAACCTACCGAGGCCCTGCGGTCCCGGCCATTGGCAAAGAACTGCGCCATTGAGGGCGCCAACGGAACATCCCACGACAAGATCGGGGTAGATCTCTCTCTCATACAGTGCCCGTATCATGCCCACCTGCAAGGCGCCGAAGACGCCACCTCCTGAGAGAACAAATGCAGTCAAGCCGCGCTTTTTTCCCAAAAGAACCCCACCAATGAGTCGCTCTTTCCGATGCTAGAAGACATCTTGTGTTTGAGATATGGCGTGAGCGCTTTGGGCGATATAAATAGACGGCCAAGCAGCACTCACCCCCAACTAGGATAGCGACAAAATCGAGCACTCTCGTACGACCTACCCGCCAAGTTGGAGCAGGCATCGGTTCTCGAGAAATCGCACAAGTCCCTCTCGAGAGTTGGTTTTCACGTCGCCTATCGCACATATGGCTTTGAAACGTTACGAGTAGCTATACTCCGCCTTTGGCACTGGCTTTTTGCCGGCTCTTGCTACATAGTTCACCAAAGCGCCTCGAGTATCGGACGTATAGAGCTATGGAAGACTTTTACCAGCAGTACATCACAGTAGCCGCCGTCGCGGCAGCCGCCGTCGGTATGTTCGGCCTCATGCTGGGCCTGGCTTGGCTTCTACGGCCTTCCAATCCCACAAGGGAGAAACTTCTCACCTATGAATGTGGAGTAGATCCGGTAGGTGAAGACTGGAACCAAGCGCACGTGCGGTACTACTTGTACGCGTTATTGTTCGTTGTCTTCGATGTAGAGGCTGTATTTATTTTCCCCTGGGCCATTGTGCTGAGACAGCTAGGCGTATTTGCACTAGTAGAGATGGTAATTTTCGTGGGAATTCTCGCAGCTGCTCTTCTTTACGCGTATCGCAAGGGGGTCCTGTCGTGGGGTTAATCGACAGGTTTGGAGCGCCTAAGCCGCTCTCCTGGCTGCTCAACTGGTCGCGCAGCTACTCCTTGTGGCTTTTTCAGTTTGGTCTAGCATGCTGCGCAATAGAGATGATCGCGGCGGCCTCACCCAGGTACGACTTGATGCGTTTCGGAGTGATTCCGTTCCCGGCATCTCCCCGTCAAAGCGACCTGATGGTAGTAGCTGGCACTGTAACCGACAAGATGGCACCCGCTATCCGTCGTGTATACGAGCAAATGCCCGATCCCAAGTACGTCATCTCAATGGGATCGTGTTCCAACTGTGGAGGACCTTACTGGGATTCGTACTCCGTCACCAAAGGCGTCGACCAGATCATTCCAGTAGACGTCTATGTTCCTGGCTGTCCACCAAGACCGGAGGCGCTGCTCCAAGGCATCGTAGAGCTTCAGAAAAAAATTCGCTCGGAAGATCCAAAGGTCCGTTGGACGGAGGGTCCACGTGGTCGCCGGCCAGCCGGTTCACGCACCTAAGCCCTCACCAGAGGAGATAGTGGCCCACTTACGCCGTGGGCTGGGGGACGCGTTGGAGTACGCGTTCATTGATAACGATAGGGTAGTTTGCCGGGTGCACAAAGATGCTTGGTTGGATGCAGTTCGCTTCGTTCGAGAAGACCCTGCGTTGGGATGCACTTTCTTTTCATGGCTGTCAGCGATCGACTGGACTCAAGTAGAACTTGCTGACGCGGAGGCCGAGCCGGCAACAGAAAGTAGTGTCGAAGATGATAGCTCCGATTCTTCCGGAATGAGTAATCCTCAAGGAGTAGACAACAGCGCATCCGAAGGCGCGGTTGGGTCCGAGAATTCGACGTCTCCCTCTACAGTGGCCCCCTCACGAGAAGACACGTCAGATTCGGCAACCAAGTCAGGCGGCGAGTCAAGCCACGAGAAAGGGCTAGTCGCTCCGCAACCCGACAGTCGAGGAATTGTTTCGTACTACCAACCTGCAGGCGAGTTGTTCGAGGTGTGTTGCCACTTATCTGCTCCCCAACGCGGATTCGGCATAACTCTCAAAACTGCCGTAGACAAAGAAAACCCTACGATTCCCTCTCTCGTGCCAGCGATAAAGGGTGCTGACTGGCATGAGCGAGAGTGTCACGAGATGTTCGGGATTGTCTTCGAGGGACATCCGAACCTAGCAAAGCTGTATTTGCCCGAGGAGTTCGAAGGCCATCCTCTTCGCAAGTCATATTTGTTGGGTGCACGGGTTGTAAAACCGTGGCCTGGTCTCGTCGATGTCGAAGAAATTCCACCCGAATTGGAACCCCAGCTTGATGCTGTCGCCAGAGGGAAAAACGAAGAGTGAGTACCGAGAGCCTCACTGGAGACTTGGCGCAACAAGCTCGGGTCGCGGCCCACGTAGCCGACACCAAGGTGAGCATCGACATCCGAGCAGGCGAAATGACTTTGAACATCGGTCCGCAGCATCCCGCTACGCATGGTGTTCTGCGCCTCGTCGTCACCTTGGATGGCGAGAAAGTTGAGTCATGCGAGCCTGTCTTGGGCTACATGCATCGCGGATACGAAAAACTTGCAGAAGTACGTACGTATCCACAGATCACAACGCTGGTAAACCGCATCGACTGGGTCTCTGGCTTCGCCAACGAAATCCCGTTGGTACTCGCCGCCGAGACGCTTCTCGGAATCGATGCTCCTCCTAGGGCCCAGTACATCCGAACGCTGCTAGCGGAAATGCAACGTATCGCAAGCCACCTTGTATTCTTCGGGGCCTATCCGCTGGAGGTCGGGGCCATCACTCCGATGTTTCACAGCTTCAGAGAGCGAGAGCGGGTCTTGGACCTGATCGAGTCCGTTACCGGTGGGAGATTTCACCCCAACTACAACCGAGTCGGTGGACTGAAAGAAGACCTACCTGCCGGCTTCAAGAAGGCAACCGCCGAAGCTATGGAGTCAGTTCGAAAAGTGGCATCGGATCTGGAAGACCTTCTACTGGGCAACGATATTTTTGCTGAGCGGACCAAAGGGGTTGGGGTCCTACCCGCCACTCTTGCCTGCGAACTCGGTGTATCGGGGCCCAACCTTCGAGCATCTGGGATAGCCGAGGATATTCGGCGCAGCGAGCCTTACTTGGTCTATGACGAGCTTGAATTCAATGTCATTACTCAAAACGAGGGGGACGCCTACGCTCGCACGGTCGTAAGGCTGAAAGAGCTCGTTGAAAGTACCTACATCGTGGACCAGTGCCTCGACTCGATGCCATCTGGCCCGATCATGGCGAAAGTGCCTAGGGTCATAAAAATTCCGGAGGGCGAAGTCTACGTTCGAGCAGAGAACCCTCGCGGCGAGATGGGGTACTACTTAGTATCCAGAGGCGGAACCCGGCCCTATCGACTAAAAATCAGATCGGCTTCTTTTTCCAATATTTCGTGTCTTCCGTACTTGCTCAAAGGCGTCTACGTAGCCGACATAATTGCCATCCTCGGAAGCTTGGACTTTGTACTAGGCGATGTAGATCGCTAGGGGATACTTGATGAGCTTGCAGTTTCTCATAGAGATTGTCGTAAAACTGCTGGCCATTATGGTCATAGTGCCAGGAGCTGGGCTCGTGCTGGGCTACACCGAGCTTAAAGTAATGGCTCACATGCAGTCTCGCTTGGGTCCCATGGAAGCCGGGCGGTTTCACGGGTGGGCACAGCTAATCGCTGACGGGCTCAAGTTTTTACAGAAAGAGGATGTCGTACCTGAAGCAGCAGATAAGCGTGTCTTCAAAATTGCACCAGCCGTGGTCTTGGTGAGTACCTTTCTTCTTTTGGTAGTCATCCCGTTCGGCCCAGATCGACGACTCTGGATAGAAAACTTGAGTATCGGCTTGTTTTATGCGCTGGCAGTTGGTGCGCTGGGCGTGCTTGGCGTGTTGATGGCAGGGTGGGCATCTAACAACAAGTACTCACTAATTGGAGCGCTAAGAGCGGCGGCCCAGCTTATCGCCTATGAACTTCCCCTCGTCCTTTCGGCCGTCGCCGTTGCAATTCAGGCCCAAAGCTTGTCTTTGGTGGACATCGTCAATGCGCAAGCTGCGTTCAAAATTGCTGGCCTTCCGGTACCCTACGTAGTCCCCCAGTTCTTGGGGTTCGTCATTTTCGTGACGGCATCGGTGGCCGAGCTCAGCCGCACCCCCTTTGACATGCCTATAGCCGAGAGCGAGTTGGTCACGGGGCCCTATACCGAGTACACAGGGTTTCGGTTTCTCTTCTTCTTTCTAGCCGAGTACGCAGGAATGTTCGCGCTCTCCGCAATTGCAGCCACAATCTACCTCGGTGGATACTGGGTTCCCGGCGTCCCCCCGCAAATGGCGACTTTTATAGGTCCCATTGCACTGTTCGTCAAGACGGGAATCGTTGCATTCATCATGATGTGGATTAGATCGACCTTTCCGCGCCTGAGAGAGGATCAGCTCCAGCAGCTAGCCTGGAAATACTTAATCCCGCTCTCTCTTTTGAACATTTTTTTGGTCGGTACCGGCGTTGCTTTAGTAGCGGCACGCTGAGCCAGCCTGAGAAGTCTGGAGAGACACCAACATGTCTGCACCAATCGTAGGACTTGCTAAAGGAATGGCCGTGACGCTGAGAACCATGTTGTCGCGCTCCGTCACGGTTCAGTATCCGCACGAAAAAGAGGCGCCCCACCCCCGGGCTCGGGGCGTTATAGCTCTCAAGGAAGAAAACTGCACTGTATGCATGCTATGTGCAAGATCATGTCCTGACTGGTGCATATACATAGAAGGACACAAAGTAAAAGCTCCCCCGAGGAGGCCAGGGGGTCGACCTCGTACCATCAACTTACTCGATCGTTTCGATATCGATTATGCCCTCTGCATGTACTGTGGAATATGCGTGGAGGTGTGTCCCTTCGATGCCCTGTTTTGGAGCCCGGAGTATGAGTACGCGGAAACTTCGATAGCTAACCTGCTGCATGACAAAGAGAAGCTTGGACAGTGGATGGAGACTGTCCCTGAGCCACCGGCGTTGGAGGAAGGGGCGTCCCAACGATGAATGGTACCAACCCCTTCCTCGTTACTACTTTTATCGCCGTCGCTGCGGTGATGTTGTGGAGCGCTATTGGCGTAGTAACTGTACGAAACGTAGTACACGCCGCCTTGTACCTTGTACTGACCCTTGGATCTACTGCTGTCTTATACGTCATTCTCGCGGCCGAATTTATTGCATGGGTCCAAGTCCTCGTATACGTGGGTGCCATAGTAGTCTTGTTCTTGTTTGGAATTATGTTGACCCATGCGCCCATCGGAAAATCTCAGTTCCTTACAAATAACAAGATGGTCCTATATGGCATACTCGCAGCTGCCATATTTGGAGGCGTGATGTTATATACCATCGGAGCAGCCTTTGGAAGGTCCCAGTTGTTTACTCCGGTGCAGCAGGGAGCCGGAATCGCACAAGTCGGATCTGACCTTATGACGACCTGGGTCGTTCCTTTCGAAGCTGTTTCGATGGTTTTGCTTGCCGCTTTAATTGGTGCCCTCGCAGTAGCCAGAAAGGACTGAGAAGCCGTGAAGGTTTTTGCGCTTCTCGCTGTTTCCACAGCTCTATTTTCGATAGGAATCTATGGTGTATTGGTTCGCAGGAACGCTGTTTTGGTATTAATGAGTATTGAGCTCATGCTCAACGCAGTAGCCATCAATTTCATTACTTTTGGATCACAACTCACTGGCTCGGGCGCTGTCACTGCCCAAACCTTTGTGCTTTTCATAATAGCCATCGCAGCAGCTGAGGTTGGTATTGGAATTGCACTGGTCATAGCTTTGTACAGAGCCAAGGCAAACATAAACATTGATGAAGCGGATGCTCTCAAGTGGTAGGAAAAGTAATGCCTGAAGGGATGTCATATAGATGATTATCGCCGCTGAGGCAGCGACACAACTTGCAGATGTCGGGCTCTTCAAGCTCGCCTGGATCATAGTTGTTGTCCCATTTATTTCTTGGCTTCTCACCCTTTTTTTTGGGAAGCGATCGCCCATGGACGGTGCAATTTACGGGATCATAGCGGTAGGGTTTGATCTTCTACTGTCAGTAGTCATCTTCGTGCAAAATGCTTTGGGTACGCCTCCTTACAATCAACGAATCAATGCAATGCAGCTAGGACGGTTTGAAATAGAGTTTGGCCTTCACATAGATGGACTCGCGTCGATGATGCTCTTGGTGGTGACTCTTATTTCATTCCTTGTACATGTTTACTCCCTCGGATACATGAAAGGAGAGCCCCGGTACACCTTCTACTTTGCAACACTCTCCTTATTCACAGGCTCAATGCTCATTCTTGTGACCGCAGACAATCTTTTGCAGCTACTAGTTGGCTGGGAGCTTGTGGGTCTGTGCTCTTACCTTTTGATCGGCCATTATTGGGAGAAAAAGGAGAACTCAAACGCTGCTATCAAGGCATTTATAACGACCCGCGTGGGCGACGTGGGGATGATCTTCGGAATTGTGGTGCTCTTTTCGGCCTTGGGATCCTTCGACATCGCGAAGCTAAACGAGGCTGCATCATCCGGTGCCATTGCAAGAGGCGCTTTGACTGTTGGAGCTGCGCTTCTGTTCTGTGGAGCGGTCGGTAAATCTGCCCAGTTCCCTCTCCATGTGTGGTTGCCGGACGCAATGGCAGGCCCGACTCCAGTCTCAGCGCTTATTCACGCAGCCACTATGGTCGTAGCGGGAGTGTATTTAGTAGCTCGAACCTTTGGTGTCTTTGAGCGCGCCTTCCACATAGGAGAGGCAGGCCCTCTGAACATCGTCGCCATCATTGGGACAATCACCATGCTCATGGCAGCTTTGTTGGCCCTCGTTCAAGATGACATAAAGCGAGTCCTCGCCTACTCCACAGTGAGCCAGCTCGGCTACATGATCGCGGCGCTAGGGGTAGGAGCCTGGACTGGCGCGGTGTTTCACCTTTTCACTCATGCAATGTTCAAGGCGCTTCTTTTCCTCGGAGCTGGATCGGTAATACACGCTGTGCACTCGAACAATATGTCTGATATGGGTGGATTGCGAAAGTATATGCCTCAGACGTTCTACACGTTTCTCATCGGGTCTGCTGCCCTAGCCGGTGTGCCTGGTCTGGCCGGATTTTTCTCAAAGGACGAAATTCTACATGGCGCCTTGAAAAACCAGTATTACCTGGTTTTTGGAGTCGGACTGCTAACAGCAGGCTTGACTGCCCTTTATATGACTCGCTGCGTCTACCTTACGTTTTTTAGCGAGTACAGAGGACACGGACACCCCCACGAGTCTCCCCGTGTAATGACACTCCCCCTTATCACCCTAGCGGTCCTATCCATCTCAGTAGGTTATCTCAACTTCTGGGGTGTAAAAGGGTTCGGGACCTGGATTACCTTTGAAGGACATGGAGAAGTAGCAGCATTCGACCCGGTTGCTCTCTCGATGTCTGTGGCCGCCGCAGCAGGAGGTATTCTAATTGGCTTACTTATTTATCACTGGAAACTTGGCCCACGCGGAGCCGTAGAACGAAGCACCATTTTAAGAGGACTACACAGATTTTTACTGAATCGCTACTACATTGACGAGTTGTACATAAAAGTTATTGTTCGACCTATACAGTACTCGCTCTCCAGAGCGGCTTACTGGATTAACCAAAACGTTATAGATGCCGTCGTCAATTCAGCGGGCATTCTCACTGCTAGAGGGTTAGCGCGCCTGGCTTACTGGTTCGACCAGAACGTCGTGGACTCTGTGGTGAATGCAGCAGCTGAGGAAACGGCAGAGACAGGTGGGGTTCTGCGGCACATTCAGACAGGAAAAGTACAGCAGTACGCAGCCGTAGTGATCGTTGCTTCTGCACTCTTGGGAATCATGCTCGTTGTGTTCTTGCGATAGGAGGTAGGTGAGCGTGGAAGCTCTCGATAGATGGCTAGTTACCTTAGCAGTATTTCTTCCAGCCGCAGGCGTTGTATTTTTACTTTTTATCCCCAAACAATATGATCTCCCGGCAAAAGTGACTGCTTTGATAGCCTCTGGATTAGCTCTGCTTGCAGGCATAGGAATCCTTTGGCGATTCGATTTCTCCCGATCGCACGAGGTACAGCTGGCGGTAAAAGCATCCTGGATTCCTCAGATAGATGTCAATTATCACGTTGGCGTTGACGGAATCAGTCTTCCATTACTTCTGCTCTCAGTATTCATCACATTCCTATGCGTTATATACACGTTTGACCACCTTCCCGAACCTGCCAATGCGAAAGCGTTTCTTTCGCTAGTACTGTTGTTAGAAACCGGGATGTCTGGAACATTTGTAGCGTTCGATCTTATTTTGTTTTTTATTTTTTGGGAGCTAGTACTTCTACCCATGTATTTCATAATCGGACTTTGGGGAGGCCCAAGGAAAGAGTATGCGGCGATCAAGTTCTTTCTTTACACGCTGTTTGGATCAGCTTTTATGCTTCTCGCGTTTCTGGCACTTTATTTCAAGGCCGGTACATTTGACATTTTGGAGCTTTCGACCGGTCTGGCCCAATTCTCAAAAGGGGCAGCACTTACTGTGTTCGCTGGCCTCTTCTTAGGCTTTGCAATAAAAGTGCCAATGTTTCCCTTTCATACATGGCTACCCGACGCTCACACCGAAGCTCCAACGGTTGGATCTGTACTGCTAGCAGCTGTATTGCTGAAGATGGGAACCTATGGCTTCGTAAGAATCGCACTTCCTGTCCTTCCCGATGCAGCTCGATCCTGGGCACCCGTTATTGGAATTCTTGGAGCGATCGGGATCGTTTACGCGGCGTTGTGTTGCATGGCTCAGTCAGACCTCAAGCGATTGGTAGCGTTTAGCTCAGTGGGACACATGGGATTCGTCATGCTTGGGATAGCCACCCTCACCCCGATCGGAATCAACGCCGCAATTTTCGGCATGCTGGCTCACGGAGTCATCACCGGGATGCTATTTTTTCTCGCTGGGTCGATACATGAGCGATACCACACGCGCGAGATCCCCGAACTGGGCGGTGGAATGTTAAAGAAAATACCGATCATCGCTTCACTGCTAGCGTTTACCTCTTTTGCCAGCTTGGGACTGCCAGGACTTGCTGGATTCTGGGGAGAGTTTCCGGCCTTATTAGCGAGCTACCAACCCGCACCTGGCCTTCCCGAGGCAACTTTTAGAGCTCTGATGGTCGCTGGAGGAGTTGGAACTGTTTTGGTAGCAGGGTATTTTTTGTGGATGCTTCAGCGGGTGAACTTGGGAGAGGTGCCGGCGCGCTGGGCTAGCCTACAAGCCCATGACATAAATCCCTACGAACTGCTCTCCTGGGTACCTCTTGTTGTACTCACCGTCGTTATGGGCATATACCCCAAGTTGGTATTTGGAATTACCAACGGAGCAGTGGAGTCCCTGGCCCGGCTATTCGCATCAGGATAGGGTTGGCGTACACCCAGAAAGGTTGGAGATGCCAAACTTTGATTATCACGCACTTGCTCCCGAATCGATCCTAACAGGAATAGCACTTATCGTTCTTCTCGTAGATCTTTTTCTACCGAGGCAATGGAAGTGGCTAACCGCTACGCTTGCCGGTGCTGGGGTTCTAGCTGCGCTAGTCCCTGTTCTAACTCTGTGGGTGACACCAGGCCCGAGGGAACTCTTTGGGGGCAGCTTTGTTGTCGATCGCTTTTCCCTTGTTTTGAAAGCACTGTTTTTGGGTTCTTCTTTTATTACATTGCTTCTTGCCTTCCGTTACATAGAAGATGGATCTTACAAAGAAGGCGAGTTTTATTTTCTGCTCCTCTCCTCGGTCCTAGGAATGCTCGTCATTTCTTCGGCACGGGATCTTATTACTTTGTTTATCGCTATTGAGCTAGTTTCTTCTCCTACTTACTTGCTAGCTGGATGGAGAAAAACGGACCCTAATTCCATTGAGGGCGCGCTTAAATACTTCTTGATCGGTGTTCTGTCGATAGCGGTTTCACTGTATGGGATGTCTTTGATTTTCGGCATTACCGGCGGTAGTCTTCGGTTTCAGACGATTTCTTCGTTCTTTGCTTCCGGGCCCCCCCACGACGTCGCAGTACTCGGCGCAGTCGCCGTAGTATTGGTACTGGTAGGGTTCGCATTCAAAATCTCCGCCGTGCCATTTCACTTCTGGGCTCCAGATGCTTATCAGGGGGCCCCAACCCCGGTGACGGCCTTTTTGTCCGTCGCATCAAAAGCCGCGGGATTTGTCGGAATCTACTCGCTGATCCTGGTGGCGTTCCCGGCTCAAGTCAATGTGTGGCGGCCTGTAATATATGGACTTGCAGTTGCCACGATGACCGTCGGCAATTTGATCGCTCTCCGACAAACCAATGTTGTTAGGCTTTTGGCTTATTCATCTATTGCTCACGCCGGATACATCCTCGCTCCACTTGCAGCTATAGGCTCCGACGGACGTATCTCGGGCTCGTCCCTCTCTGCCTCCATTAGCTATCTCTTCGTGTACGCCGTTATGAACCTCGGTGCCTTCGGAGCCGTCATAGCAATCGCTCAAACAACTAAATCCGCCGAAGTATCGACGTGGACGGGGTTAGTGAAACGAGCACCCTGGCTCACGCTTACCACCGTATTCTTTTTGTTTTCCCTTGCAGGGGTCCCCCCAGCGGCCGGGATCTGGGCCAAGTTCCTTGTATTTAGGGCAATAGTGAAAGCGGGGGGAGGTACAAACCTTGCCCTTGCTGCTATCGTAGCGCTCAATTCAGTGATCGCGGTGTTCTACTACGCCAATGTTGCTAAAAAAATGATTTTCGATTCCGCTTCTAGCGAGCTTGATGCGACCGAAAATGTTCCCGTTCCGTCCACCGTGGCGTCTGCATTGGGGATTCTGGCAGGTATCACTTTGCTATGGTTCATCCTTCCAAATTTCGTGTTTCACCTCGGTGCGACAGGGGTGTTTCAATAGGGCCACTCCTCTCTCGTATACGCACAGAGATAGAGGAGCATGGGCCGATCACTTTCGCTCGTTACATGCAGTTGGCTCTTTATGACTCCACATACGGCTTTTACGCAAAAAGTAATCACCGGGGCTCGAGAGTTGATTTTGTTACATCTCCGGAGATATCTCCACTTTTCGGCTACTTCATAGCAGCACATGCCCTTCAGGCTTGCAATGATGCGCTGAATTTATCTGGATCGAAGCCGTTTCTGCAAATTGTTGAGTTTGGCGGCGCCAGAGGAACTCTTGTCTCCCAAATCGCGTCATTTTTTGGCTTCGCACCACCAAAAACCGAATCGTTTCCAAGAGTCGACGTAGCCGCCAGGCTTGTCCAAGAACTTCGCGTGGCTATGGGCGTAGATGTCACTACAGATTTCGAGGTCTCGGCCGTTTACTACTGTGTAGTCGATCCAGGATTAAAAACGGAGAGCACCGCAGAGGACATGTTTGCATTGGATTGGATCCCAATTCCTGGTATACCTCCGTTGGCTTCTTCTGTACACGTAGAATTTTATAGCACTCCAGATTATGCTTTGAAAAAGACAATGCCACATCGGGAAGTATCTTCGTACAAACTGGTGTTGGCCAACGAAGTATTCGATAATCTTCCCTCGCATCTGTACGTCAAAGATGGTATCGAAGTCCGCGAGCTGTTAGTCAACATCTACCACGATCGCTTAGTTCTTTATGCACCGCGAAATTCGCTTCTGGATATCCCTGAATATCTTATGGATGAGGTCGCGTGGCGCCCATTATCGGATCTTCCAGCAGGGCTAGCACAGGCAATTCATCCAGATACAGCTTGTTCTTTGACCGAAAAAGCTGCTATAGCAGTTGTTTCTCCAAACCAAGAACGGCTAGCAGCCCTGATGTGCGAGATGGCTACATCGGGGAGTGCTGGGGGTGTTCTCATATTCGATCTCTCCAAAAACCCTTACGAATCCCCTGTCATCGCATACTCTCGGCACCAACAGTTGCTAGACCCGTTTACCTCCCCTGGGGAAATCGACATTATGGTCCCAGTTCAGTGGAAGCGTGTTTTAGAGCAGATTGAGCGGCGTGGACTAAAGTCATCTCCCCTGAGAAAACAAGGCGAGTGGTTAGAAAAGCGGGGGTTGGGCAAAGTCTTGAAGATCCTTGCTGCAGCGTGCTCCTTTTGGGATCCGTCTGTTGCGAGCCCCTTGGATGAACTTCAAGCACGCTCGCTTTTGGTGTCGGCTCATGCTTTATCCGATCCCACGGGACTAGGGAGCTTCACCGTCTTAGAAGCGAGTAAAAATGTCGATCCCCTCGCGGCGTCCTCAAGATAGCTTGGCGAGCTCATTCGGACGTCGCTGTTGCGACTACAACGCTGGAAAACTCGGCAGCCTGAAGGACAACTGCTGCTCTGTTACTGCTTGCTTTGCTTTTATTCCAAAAGCTGACCTCTGCTACTATTTATCGGCACTGCCTTTGTAGCAGAGATCTAACTCAGCCAATGAACTCATCAATCCTAACACCGACACGCTCCAACAAGTCCTCGTTGTTGCTGTGTACAGCAGCGTCATTGGCTTCGATCTTGCTTTTCGTTCAATTCGCTTCAGTTTCTTCGCCAGGTTTAGCTCAGACCAATGCCAATCGTATAAAAGACCTCAAAAGACAGATCGATGAGGCATCCCAAAAAGCCCAAGCAGAGCTGGACGCAGTAGCGGCATCCGACCAGCGTCTCAACGAAGTAAACCAGCTAATTGCAGCCCTCGAAGTTCAAGTGCGAGATGCTCGCCTGCGTGTTGCTGAGGCACAAGAGGTGCTGAATGTCGCTGTGCTCAACCTCCATCGAGCCGAAGTCAGGCTTGGTGAAGCACAAGTAAGGTTCGCAGGGGCCAAGGAAGTACTTAGGAGACGTGTCGTCGAGCTTTACAAGTACGGGCGCCTCGACCAAGCCGAGGCAATCCTGGACGCCTCGAGTTTTGAAGACGCCGTCTTGCAAAACAAATACAACGAGTCGGTCAGACAGCGAAACGATGCCGATGCACGAGCTATTGCTTCCGCAGTCCAAGACCTCGAAGAGACTAGAGCCGAACTGGACAAGGCCCGTCAAGAGGCAGAGGCGCGCAGGGATCAGCTCCGAGTCGAGCAATCGAGACTCGAGGATGCACTTCAAGAGCAGCAACAACTTCAGCTCGCTCTACAGCGAGAGATCGAAACCCATCAAAAGATTCTTGCAGGAATAGAAGCCGACAAAGCCAAGCTAGAGCGAGCCCTTGATGAGCTGGAAAATCAAAGTCGACGTGTCGCGGGTCTCGTCCTCTCTAGAGGAAGCGGTAGCGGTAAGCTTATCTGGCCAGCTACCGGACCTGTAGTAAGTGGTTTCGGAATGCGCGTCCATCCGGTTTTGGGGTATGCCCGCATGCACACCGGCGTCGACATCGGAGCCCCGATGGGGGCTCCGGTCTCGTCTGCTGCGTCAGGTATCGTTGCTTATGCGGGCTGGTCTGGCGGGTACGGAAATCTCATCGTTGTGGACCACGGCGACGGATTAGCTACTGCATACGCCCACTTATCCAGCATAGAGGTATCGCAGGGGCAATCGGTCTCGCAAGGACAAGAGATCGGAAAAGTGGGATCTACTGGCTTATCGACGGGCCCTCATCTCCACTTCGAGGTCCGTGTCAACGGGCAACCAGTAGATCCGATGCAGTACTTCTGAAACAAAAATTGCCTCCGCGCCAGCGCTAGCATCGACGCTCGCCGAGCCTTGACGAAAGGCATCGAATGTCTTGGCCGGTTATCGGAACAGTGAGCGAGGCGCGCAATCGATCTCGATAACTCACAACAAGAAAAAAAACAGGATAGAAAGGAAATTGCATGAAGGCGGAGAATCATACAGCGGTTGTGACCGGGGGCGCATCAGGCTTGGGCGAGGCTACTGTCCGAAAGCTCGTAGTGGCAGGGGCCAAGGTCGCAATCCTAGACAGAGATAGGACCAAGGGCGAGACGCTAGCCAATGAGCTTGCGCCTTCGACCGTGTTCTGTGAATGCGACGTCACCGACGAGCAGTCGGTAGTGACGGCGCTGGATCGTGCTGGAATCCTGGGCCCCGTCCGTATTGCAGTCAACTGCGCAGGGGTCGGATGGGCTCAAAGAGTCGTGGACAAGACGGGCAATCCACACTCCTTGGACGCCTTTCGAAAAGTTGTAGAAATCAACCTAGTGGGAACCTTCAACGTCTTGCGTCTAGCGGCATCAGCAATGGCACGGCTAGATCCTGTCGACTCCGAAAACGCGGGTGAGCGGGGAGTGATCGTCAACACGGCCTCCGTTGCGGCATACGAAGGGCAGATTGGCCAGATCGCATATGCGGCGTCGAAAGGTGGGGTTGTGTCTTTGACGCTACCAGCCGCCAGGGACTTGGCGTCGTTGGGAATCAGAGTAGTCACAATAGCTCCGGGCACTTTCGACACTCCTATGCTGGCCCTTCTTCCCCAGCATGCCAGAGACGCTCTAGTAGCTCACATTCCCTTCCCTAAACGCCTCGGGAGTCCGGTAGAGTTCGCCGAGCTGGTAGCGCACATAGTAGAAAATCCCTACCTGAACGGAGAGACCATCCGCCTCGATGGAGCCTTGCGAATGCCTCCGAAGAACTGATTGCTAGGACGCCAAGGGATCTGGCTCTCCAACCAAACGGGGAACACGATTTAGCAAGAGGCAGTCTAACTTATCCGACCTCTTCTAAAATCTGCTCCAGCGGCTTTCTGATCCCAACGACAAACGGTGTGTCAAGCTTGGTAAAGCGCCTTGCTTCTGCGTCACGAAGGCGCCTGATGCAATCGACGATTTTGATAAGGTCGTCCGACTCGAAAGCCAGTATCCACTCCCAGTCACCAAGTCCGAATCCAGAAGTTGTATTGGTCAGTACCTCAGGAAACTCGCGCCCCATCTGCCCGTGCTCCCTCAACAACTCCGCACGCCGTGCCGAGTCCATGAGATACCATTCTGCAGTCCTCACGAACGGGTACACACATATATAACGGCGAGGCGGTTCACCCTTTGCAAAAGCCGGCATGTGATCAGGGTTGAACTCGGGAGGTCTGACCACGCCCAAAAAGATGTGAGATGGCTCTAGGGCTGCTCCAGTAAACGTCTTGCGAAGCGACACGTAGGTGCTTTGAAGAGCCTCGACACTGCGAGATGTCATCCACAATAAAAGGTCTACATCGGGTCTGAAGCCTTCGCAGTTGTACGAGCCCCGGAGCTCTACGCTGCCGTCACTCTTCGCCAACACTTCCGGGAGCACGGTACCTAGATCCCCGCTTGCGACGGGCGGTAGCGAACCTTCGCCAACCCATAAAGCTTCATTTCTTCTCGGGATAGACACCCTGCGGAAGGCTACATAGTGTGCAAAAAGCGCCTCATCACTCATATTTAGATCATATCGGAATCGCCGGTAATCGGACGAAAAATCGGCAAACCGAATTCCTCATCCGGCAGATCTCTGAGATTTTTATTTACGCTAACATCCCAATAGTGGTGTCCGATGAGAACCGATCGGGTTGCATCTAGTGCCGCAAAATGGAGGAGAGTATGCCAGACCCTAGCTTCAATGTCGTGTCGGAAGTCGATCTGCAGGAAGTCAAAAATGCCGTCCACCAAGCGACAAAAGAAATCGCTACTCGATTTGACTTCAAAGGCACAGGAACCGAGATCGTATTAATCGCGCCAGACCTCTTAGAAATCCGTTCGGAAACCGAGCAACGGTTACGTGCAGCAGTCGAAGTCTTAGAAGAGAAACTCGTAAGGAGAAAAGTATCCCTCAAGGCATTGGAGCGAGGGCGCATTGAGGAAGCGGCCCGGTCCACTTACAAACAACAAATTCGCATAGTACACGGGATATCCAAAGAAAAAGCAAAAGAAATAATCAAAGCTGTAAAAGATATGCGTCTAAAAGTACAAGCAAGCGCACACGGGAATGTCGTAAGAGTTACTGGCAAGAAAAAGGACGATCTTCAACGGGTAATACAGCATCTCAAAACAGCCGACTTCGGAGTTCCATTGCAGTTTACAAATTACAGGTGAGTTTCCAGGCTCGCTCCATACGTAAATACAGTCGATGGCTACCTCGCCGCCGCAGTCGACCATAGAAGATAGATTTCAGGCAAAACCAGCTGGTGCTCTCCGGGGGAGGTTTTGGGATCGTAGAAATTCCATAGCAGGAGCGTTTCGAAAACTCCTCGGCCACTGTGAAGTATTGACTCGTATTCTTTCGTCCGTGCCCGTCGAGACGCGACAAGCTCCAGGCTTAGCGTTGCCCGGCGAGCCCCATGGTCTCCAAACAATCAAGGCGAACCATGTAATTTCCCTTTTACGGGGGGATGCCCGAGTGGACAAAGGGAGCAGGCTGTAAACCTGCCGGCGTATGCCTTCGGGGGTTCGAATCCTCCTCCCCCCACGTAGGTAGCTCCAGAGCGAACTAGATGGCTCGGGGGTGGCCGATGACTAGCCCGGCCCCAGAGTAGATTGTACCCGGACAAACACATCCTGGACTCCTGAGGGATGACTTCAGGTAAAAACTAGAGGGGAACCACCCTAGAGAAAGGAGGTTCCCCAAGGTGAAGATTACCACAGTTGGCAAGGTGGTCTTCAGAGCAGCTAAACAGGCCCAGCACCTCCAGGAAGCCGGTAGCAACAACCCAGAGGTGGCTGAACGGCTCAAAAAGATCCGGCTGGTAGAGACCCTTCGGAAGGCAAAAAGGGACTGGAAAGAGATCAAGGAGCTGGTAGGTATCTCCCGCAGCACCTACTACGAATGGAAGAAAAGGCTAGAGA
>PSLF01000017.1 GCA_040289475.1 Acidimicrobiia bacterium
CCTCCGCCACCAGTATCTGCAACGGCAGCACCCCAAGCTCAATCCCGAGCACCCGGGCAACCTTCTGGGTCACCACCAGCACCCCCATCTATGCCGCCGAGACCCGGGCAAGCACCGGCTGGGGCGCCCCCTCGTCCAGGCGTAGCGCCCCCTAGCCCTAGAAGAACAGGACCGATCCCACCTCCTGTAGAAGCAGCGCCTTCGCAAGGGAGGCCGGTTCCACCTCAACCTCCGCGCCCGGAAGAGGCAGGGAAAACGCAGATGCTGCCTACCGACCTTTCCTTTTTGAATGAGGAGAAACAAAAAGACAAAGAAGGTGAGGGGGGCGAAAGGCCAGCCTCACCCCCTCAGGCGCGCGGTATACGGCCGGTTCCTCCTGAATGGACACAGCCAGGCTGAGAAGTACTCTTTACCGGGCGCCTAGAATGAACCGCGTTCTGCCGTAGCTGCTGAGGCTGAGGACTCCGTATTTGGTGTGGTTCCGCTGCGTCCTCCCCAGCCAGTCTGCTGCCAATACTGTAGCGTGGACCGCAAGTCTTCGAAGAAAGCGAGCGCTTCGGGTGTAGGTACACCTTTTTTCTGTCTCCACCATAATGGTCCCAACCTCGCGAACAATACTTCGCTCCCAGCCAGCGTCGGGGAAACTTTGACGGACACGCGCTCGGTGCGGAGTAGCCAAACTTTTTTGGTGCCAAGCACAATCCGTTCTCGATCACCGATCGTTTCGAGGGTGTAGTGCCGAGGGAAGATTTCTCGGGCAGCTAAAAAGACTAGGTCTCGAGCGTAAGGTAGCTCCATAAAAGACTCATGACCCGGCGCGTGCCCATTCTTCCATAACGCAACACGGCGCGACGCAACGTATATGCGATATGCAATGAATCCGACGACAGACCCTACTATCGCGGCGTAAAACAGAAATCCTTCGAAGGTGAGCGCCAGCACCTTTGTTCTCCGGACTACCCTGTGTTCCCCAACCTTTACCCACAAGACCGGCGGTGCATAGAGGCACTTCGCGCAGTCTTGTTGTGCATCTCTGACAGAAGTGTGGACCTCTTCAATAGGGCATAAAACCCCACAAGGGATACCAATGAACAAAGTTTACATATGCTGAGGCCTGTGACAAAACCTGTGGCTTACTACCTAACCAGGCGCTCGCCCGAAGTCGAAAGACCTTTCCTCCGATGCTGGGCCAGCAGCAACCGAGACCGCCTCAGGGAAGGAGCTAGATATCTCCTAGCAAGGCGGGCCATGTCATCCTTGTTACCGAGGTCGAACCTCCGGGAGGGCACCAATAAAAAACCGAGCACTGTGCGGACAATCCACTCGGCAATTTCGGATGGATTGTCCCTATCTATATCTCCCCTGACCATGAGGCTATCGACGTAAGGGGCCAAGAAATCAGTGGATACCTTGACTACCAATGGGGCATCCAATGCCACATGCGGCAGAAGAAGCTCAGGCTCCCCCTCAACGATCGTTGGAATTACGCTGTGACCTCCGATGAACTCCTCCGCTGTAGTCGCGCATGTGACAAAAAGCTCTTCTAAGTTGCTGAATCCTTCGAGCCGCTTCTCAAGAGCAGAGAAAAACTTTGCGGCCTCCCATCGGATCGCTCCTGCCACGATTGATTCCTTGCTCTTGAAGTGTCGATAGATTGTCGCCCTGGAGCATCCTGCTACTTTGGCTATCTCTTCTATCGATGTTTTGGACACGCCATTGCGCGCAAAACATTTCAGAGCTGCGTCATAGATTTTGGAGTGAATATCGTGTTTCGGATCGCCGTTGGTAGAATTCGCCGAGTTGGCGCCAGTATCGCTGCTGCGTCCGTTTGTCATGTACTCTCGTCTTCCTCAAAGAGCAATGCTGGCATAAGCCTGGCTTCAACCCAATCTAACACCGCCTCGTATCCAGCAAACCTACGTCCCAAGCCTGCCCTACCCAGTTCGCTAACCATCATTCGCGATATCCACTCGGCCTTTTCATCAAGATTTTCTTGTCCGATCTCTCCCAGCGTGGCTGCCGACCGGAGAGCCGGCAAAATGAATGATGCCAACATCGCCAGAGAAGCGCGCCCCTCGACGGTCAGCTGAGGTAGAAGCAGCTCCGGCTCCAGCTCAAAAACGGAGTGTAAAGTTCGGTGTGACGATAGCTCCTCCTGTAAAGCGAGGATGCCACGAGCGAGTCTATCTGCAAGGCGGTCGCCTGAGTTTAGCTCTGCCTGAAACCGTCCCAGGATGCGGGCGATTTCTTGCGAGATTACGACACGTAACAGGACGTCCTTGTTGGGGAAGTAGCGGTAGATTGTAGCGCGCGAAACACCCGCCTCTCGAGCGATGTCTTCTAGCGTGCTTTTGCGAACACCAAACTTTCTGTAACAAGTGAGCGCCGCATCGACAATACGGCGGTCCACTTCGCCTGATGGCACGGCCAACCTCGACCCTACTCGAGGCCCAATAGCTTCTCGAGCCCGACAGTAAGTCCATCGAGCTCCGGAACCTTGCGGATCGCTGCCAAGACACCCGGCATAAAGCTCGAGCGATCCGTGGTGCGGTGGGCAATTGACAAAGTCTGTCCTTCAGTACCAAACACAACGGTTTGGTCGGCTACGATTCCAGGCAGCCTCACCGAGTGTATTCGAATACCGTCCACAATGGAGCCCCTCGCACCGCTAACCATCTCCTTCGACTCCGGAGGGGATGGCCATCCGCCTGGACGCGCCATCGAGAGAAGCTGAGCCGTCCTAAGGGCGGTTCCGGAAGGAGCATCGACCTTTTGGTCGTGGTGCGCCTCGATCACCTCAACACGGTCAAAGTACGGAGCTGCCTTCGTGGCCAAATGCATCATAAGAACCGCCCCTATAGAAAAGTTTGGAGCTACAAAGGCGTTGGCCTCGGTACACGCCGCTCTGATTCGATCCAATGCCTCTGTTGACAGTCCGGTCGTGCCAATTACGACGTGAATTCCGTGTTCCAGACAGAACAAGGCGTTGGAGAGAACTGCGTCGGGATGCGTAAAATCCACAGCGACATCTGCTCCCGCCCGGGCAACTGCCTCTTGACTGTGAGAGATCTCGACGCCTGCAGTGCTGGTGGCTCCAGGCGGAGGTGCCGGATCCACGGCTGCAACCAGCTCTAGATCGTTCGACTCAGCTACTGCCCTGCAAACCTCCTGCCCCATCTTTCCAGCAGCACCAAAGACACCGACCCTCAACATCTACTTCAACCTCCCCGAAAACATGGCGACTGTGTTGTATCGGCTATCTAATTAGGCCCCACTTCACTTACTGGGGCAGAACCGGGTCTGCTGGTCCCTTCTGGTCATCGTCGTCGACGCAAACATGAGGAGAGTCCGAGTACAGAAATTTTTCTTCCGCATCGATAAAACGTTCACCGTAGGTACGATCAAAGGGGCCCACCACAACCGTAGTACAAGGCGATCCATTTAGGAGAGTCTTGGCAAGATCGGATACATCGTCGAGCGTAACCTTGGCAGTCTCGTCCAGCAGCTCCTCAAGACTTATGGGTTCTCCAAGAGCAATCTGAGATCGTCCGAGGCGCCCCATTTTAGATCCGGTGTCCTCGTCGCCCAAGACCAACATCCCGGCTATGTGACCGCGAGCCACTTCAAATTCGTCTTCTTCGATCTCACCGGTAGCGATCTTCGAAAGCTCGTCACGCATGACGGAAAGGACTTCGGATGCCCTTTGCGCAGAGGTCGCCGCATACACGCCGAAGCACCCTGCATCTTCGTATTGGTCAAAAAACGAATAGGTCGAGTACGCCAGACCCCGCTTCTCCCTTATCTCCTGGAAAAGCCGGGACGACGTCGATCCCCCCAGAATCTGGTTTAGGTACAACAGGGCATAACGTCGCGGATCGTCACGCTTCAAACCCTCTACTCCCAAAAAGATGTGCGCTTCCTCGGAGTCCCTCTTTCCGACAGCGAGAAGAGAGGCAGGCCGCGAAGGCGGAAAACGCTCCGCCACAAAGGCATCCCTTAGGTCGGCAAAAAACTCCTCTACGGCTTCCTTGAATGATTCGAAGTCTAAGTTTCCTGCCGCAGCAATGACCATGCTGCCAGCTCCATAACAACGCTCGAACCGCTCTAAGAGGGTGTCGCGGTCGAGAGAGGCTACCGTAGCAAGTGTCCCTGCGATCGGCCTACCAAGCGGATGTCCCTGCCAAAAAGCCTCGTTGAAAAAGTCGTGGGACAAAGAAGCCGTATCGTCGAGGGACGCCCTTATTTCCTCGAACACGACGTTGCGCTCGGTTTCGACCTCTTTTTCGTCGAACGCGGGATTGCAGGATATATCAGCTAGAAGCTCAATTGCCTTTGGTGCGAACTCGTCCAGGACCCGAGCGTAATAACACGTCATTTCCCTGCTCGTAAAAGCATTCAAATCCCCGCCTAAAGCATCGATCTCTCGAGCTATGTCAAGGGCTGAACGGGTGGTAGTTCCCTTGAACACGAGATGTTCGATGAAGTGCGCCTCACCAGCACACAACTCCTCGTCGTCTCGCGACCCGATTGGCACCCACACCCCTATGCTGACAGACCGGGCAGTTGGCACGCGCTCAGCCACTAGCGTGACTCCGTTGGCAAGCTTTTCCTTCACGACTCGATGATGACTTTCACCACGCGCTAGTTTCACCACTTCCACCAAACCCTGTCATTCAGGGCAGCATTCAGATTCGTCCACGCTTAGGGGGTCGCTTCTTCTGACGTGGCTGAGATCCTCTCTGACGCTCTCGTGGCCCACCGGAACGCTGTCCTCCCCTTGACTTCGACTCCTGCTGAGACCTTTCACCTCTGTCTCGGCGAGCCGAACGAGGTCTCGGCCCCAAAGCTCCCCAGGTCTCCTCTGCTATCTGATCGAAGTAGTCTTCAAAGTTCGCCATTTCTTTCTTCAAGCGGCGCGGTTGCTCACTTCGAAGTTGCTCGGTTCGATCCCCTTCACCGGTAATCGCCTCTCCAACACGCCCAGCGCGAGCTGATACCTCAGCACCCTCAGCTCGGGTGTCTCCTTCCCAATCGGTTTCTTCGGGTTCTTGAGATGCTGAGTATGCAGTCGTAAAGACTTCTCCCGTGCCAGCGCCCGCCTCCGTGTCAGCACCCACTTCTTGACCCTCGCCTCCCTGGCCTGCAATCCCGCTCTGAGCTTTTGCATGCAACCCTTCTCGTGTGGCTGAGAGTTCTCCAGACGACGCTGACGACGGCTGCCCCACCCTCGTTGCGGCTTCCTCCGAACTCGGCGCAATGCTGTTCGCCGCGCCGCCGTTGCCGCCTTCCTCTGATGTGGCTGTTTCGCGTTCCTCCAGGCCCACCGGATCGAGACTTACTCTTCCTTGTTCGTCGATTTCTACCACTTCGACATCTATTTCGTCTCCGATTGAAAGGACGTCTTCAACCCTCGCAATTCGGCGACCCTTACCCAATTTGGATATGTGAATCAATCCGTCCTTTCCAGGCAAGAAATTCACGAAAGCGCCGAACTTTGTCGTGGAGACTACGACTCCTCGGTAGCGCTTTCCGAGCTCGGGAGCGGGAGGATATACTATGCTCTCGATTATCTTTACCGCCTCTTCGACAGCCTTTAGGCTCGTAGATCCGACGAAGACCGTCCCGTCATTTTCTACCGTTACCTCGGTGCCGGTCTCGTTCTGAATCTCTGTTATCACCTTACCCTTGGGGCCGATGACATCTCCGATCTTGTCAGTGGGGATCTTCAAAGTGATAACCCGAGGCGCATGCTCGGACAGCTCTTCGCGAGGAGCAGGCATAACTTCGGCCATCTTGTCGAGTATCAAAAGCCGGGCATCCTTTGCCTGCTCTACAGCAGACGACAGCACTTCAATCGGTATCCCGCCGATCTTGGTGTCCAACTGAAGAGCTGTCAGATAGTCTCGGCTTCCAGCTACCTTGAAATCCATGTCTCCGAAGGCATCCTCCGCGCCCAGGATGTCGGTGAGAGTAACGTGGTTAGAACCGTCGTAAATAAGGCCCATCGCAACACCTCCGATAGGGGCCTTTATGTGGATGCCTGCGTCGAGAAGGGAAAGAGTCGACGCACATACTGAAGCCATCGAAGTAGAGCCGTTCGACGAAAGAACCTCCGAAACCAAGCGCAGTGCGTAAGGAAGCTCATCTTGGGAGGGAATAACGGGCAAGAGCGCCCTCTCCGCAAGCGCTCCGTGACCGATTTCACGCCGCCGGGGTCCTCGAATTGGATAGGCCTCGCCCGTAGAAAACGGCGGGAAGTAGTAGTGGTGCATGTACCTCTTTGTTTCTTCAGGTGACAGCGTGTCCAGTTGCTGTACTAGGTGGAGCATGCCAAGAGTCGCGATGTTTAGCACCTGGGTCTCCCCCCTCTGAAACAGTCCTGACCCGTGTGCTCTTGGAACGATCCCAACTTCGCAGTAAATTGGCCGGACTTCGTCCGGCCTCCTTCCGTCTATACGAAGCCCTTCTTCGAGAATTCGCCTTCTTACCTGTTTTTTGATAAGGGATCGCAAAGCGTTCGAAATCTCGGATTCCTTTCCTTCGAACCGCGTCCCCAGCTCAGTGCGAGCTTCCTCGACCAATGCTGTCTCGGCCTCTGTCCGCTGTTTTTTGTCAGATATGCGGATAACCTCTGCGACTCGTGAACTGTACGCGGACTCGACAGCCTCGAAAACTTCTGCCGAATAAGGTGGGACTCTTGGAAGGTCCTTGGGTTCTGGAGAGACCATCTCGCGAAGCTGGTTTTGTACAGCAATTGAAGCCTCAATATGGGGTTTCGCTGCTTCCAACCCTTCTGCCAAAGCTTTCTCGTCGCACCCCGGCTTTCCCTGCTCAATGCGGGCGAACGACTCCGCAGGAGCCCCGGCTTCTACCATTACAATCTGTATGTCATCTCCCACCTTCTTTCCCGCAACCACGATTTCAAATGTCGATTCCTCAATCTGGTCGTAGGTTGGCGCCGGAACCCACTGGCCATCGATGTACGCGAGCCGCACTGCGCCGACGGGCCCTTCAAATGGGATGCCCGATATCATGAGCGCTGCAGAGGCTCCGTTCATCGCAGGTACGTCGGCCGGTTGTTTAAGGTCCACCGCGAGAATTGTTGCCACGATGTGAATGTCATTGCGGATGTCTTCCGAGAAGTTGGGCCTGAGCGAACGGTCGACCAATCGGGCAGCAAGAATTGCGCCTTCTGTAGGTCTACCTTCTCGGCGAAAGAACGAGCCTGGAATCCTCCCGACGGCGTACATCCGTTCTTCGAAATCGACGAGCAAGGGAAAGAAGTCGATATCGGCTCGGGGAGTCCTTGAAGCGACCGCAGTCACAAGTACCTGTGTCTCCCCTACCGTTACGGTCACTGCACCGTCTGCTTGAAGCGCGTAGCGCCCGGTCTCCAAGACATAGCTAGCCTCGCCCTGGCGATACTCAACGGACATGCGTCGGCTCATAAATGACCTCCTATCTCGAGCCAAAAGGGAAAGGTGAAGCTCTGCGGTTAGCGCAAACACCACTACGAGGCGGATGCTCTCGCATTGGCGAGAGAGTAACCGTTAACTGCGACCGGTAACGAGACGCCGGCGCCTGTTCCCGGTGGTCAAGACTGGTAGAATCGAAATGCAAGCAGATATCCTATCAAGACTGCTACTCATCCCCACCAGCCATGGCCACTGACAACTGACGCCGCTCAACGGAGCGAGAAATCCAAACCTCTACTGAACTATCGCCTCAGACCGAGCCTCCCTATGATCTCCCTGTATCTTTGTATATTTTTTCGCCGGAGGTAGTCGAGCAGCCTCCGACGCTTACCTACCATCATCAGAAGGCCACGCCTCGTGTGATAGTCCTTTGGATGCTGGGCGAGATGCTTAGACAAATGCTCAATGCGCGCAGTGAGCAGCGCTATCTGTACTTCGGCTGACCCGGTGTCCCTTTCACTGGCAGCATACTCTCTTACAATAGATTGCTTGTCTATTGGCAAGTTACTCTCCGGCCTAGTCTCACAATTTTTCGAGCGCCCAGAGATTACAAAGAGGCCGCTTGGTTATTCCAAAGGGCGCCACTATCTCACGACGATGTAAGCGCGACCCCGCTTAGGGACGATATTACCACGCCCTATGAAAACCCAAATTAAATCTAAAGGACAACAACAAAAGCACCGCCTCTTCGCCTTAACCGGGGGGCTGGCTGGCGAAGCTGCGGTGCAGTAACAAGACGCTATCAGAACTGATAGCGCCGGTCAAGGGGTGGCCTCGGTAAACAATCGCCGTCTCGCGCCTCTAATACAACCTCATGCGGCACCATGTCTCCAATATCGAAGACCTCTACTCTCTCAAAGGCGGGGGTGCCAGCTCCTCTCCCGTCCTTCGGATCGTAAACCGCCAGAACTAGGAGGCGGCGTTTTGGATAGCTCGCCTCGTCGAACGCTAAAACATCATCCCTCCCCGGCTCGAGGACCCCACTCTGGTTGGTGTACTTAGCGTATTCGTCTACTCGCGGCCACTCCGATCCCTCTGAGTAAAATGCGCCTGGGAAGAAGTGACTTGCCGCGTCTTTATCGAAGGGAACTCGAGGATCTACTGAAACCCATCCAACCTGGATTGCTGCTGAGCACAAGTTGTGGACAGGTACGGAGCGGGCTCGGGGAGTTTTTGCCCCCCTATCCTGCGGGGCTCCAGCAAAAGTAGCTACTACAAACACTACGGCTCCTACGAACGCAGCTGCGATGGCTATACCAGCAAGAGGAACAGTGAGCAACCAAATGCCTTTCTCAGGCATTTCCAGCGGACCTGCGAACCTCTTCTACGTCTCGTGCGATTTGCTCGACGAGTTCTTGGGCGTTGGCGAAGCGGTACTCGCCCCTGATCCACCTAGAAAACCCAACTTCTATTGTTTTACCGTAAGCGTCTCCGCCCTCGTAATCGAGCAAATAGGACTCGACCAATACCGTGCCTTCCTCCACAAACGTTGGCCGCCTTCCAACGTTGATCGCTGCTAGGTACTTGGATCCATCTACTACAGTCCAACCCGCATATACACCGTCGGCAGGCAAACACATCCTCTCGGGAGGAAAGATGTTCATGGTCGGAAAGCCCAACGTAGCGCCCCTTTTGTCACCCTCTAGAACAATTCCTCTCAGTGAGTACTCCCTACCGAGAGCCGAAGCGGCCCATTCGACGTCTCCGTGGCTAACTGCCGCCCGAATGCGGGTGGACGAAATGTCGAAGCCCTCCACCGACACTAACGGCATTTCCTCGGCGTAGAATCCGAACCTAGCACCCATCTCCTCCAACAGTGCAAGGCTGCCCCGCCGATTCCGACCGAAGCGAAAATTTCTTCCAACCACAACCAAGCGTACGTTGAAGCCTGCAACTAGAATCTCTCTTACGAAGTCTCCCGGCTCCATGTCAGCCAGCTCCTGGTCGAATCGCAGCACACATAGATAGTCCACGCCGGTTTCTAAGAGCAGTTCAATCTTTCGCTCTGGCTCGCTAAGTCGGCAGGGGGCCTTCTTAGGGCGAAGGAGCTCAGCCGGGTGTCTGTCGAAAGTTACGACCCCAGAGCGAAACCCTCTGTCTCGAGCCTCGGACCTTACCTGCTCTATAACGGCGCGGTGCCCCCTGTGGACTCCGTCAAAGTTTCCAATAGTGATGGCCGATCCTTCCTTGGGGCTTGGTAGAAGCGAGAGGTCGTCTATTATCTCCATGTCTAAATCACCACCGCACAACCCGAAAGTCTCTTTATGTGTCGCCTAACCGAAAGCGTGGGACAACTGGGTAGGATGAAATGTCCGGAGCCATCCGCCCAGTGCTCAAACGAGAACGCAGTCGAATGCGAGAATACCGCCTGCCGGCCTTACAATTGCGACAAGGCGGCCCTCGGGGCCGACGAGAGCAACCGGCCCCACGTACCACGTTCTATCTTTTAACCTAACCCCTCTCGCCAATGCATCGCCGCTCGGCTCCACCCCTGATTCAGAAGCTGAGCGACCACGGGAACTTCTGTGCGAAGATGTGCTGTTATGGGAAACCTCATGTCTGCCCTGAGTATCTCCTGGCGCTATAGAAAGCATTTCGCAATCGGCCAAAGACTCCCTTAGATGAGGTATTGAATCTAGTACCCGAGTTGTCTCGACAGCGATCGAACACGCTAAGGCTGGTGTGAGCTCCAGAGCCTTTCCTTGAGAGACCGCGAGCGCCTTTTTTCCATCAAGCATCACTATTGGAAGGTGCGGAACTGCTTTTGTATCCCATAAAAGCTTGGCGAGGCGCTCGTCTTGCGACAGGGAAGCGAGTTCCTCAAGTGTATAACAGTGGTCGAGATCAAAGGGGCCTATAGAGGTACGGATCAAACTCTCCAAGTACCCAACAGTTCCCAGCGCTTTTGCGATATCAGCAGCGAGGACCCTTACGTATGTTCCAGAATCACACACTACCCTCACTGAAGCGCGCAGGAGGCCATCTGCGCATCTCCTCAAAGGTGCGGATAAGAAGAGTTCGTAGATCCTCTGCTTTCGCGGAGAGCGCGTTGCTAACTCTCCCCTCAGCGCCTTCTTGTAAAGCGGCTCACCACCCTGCTTGAGTGCTGAGACCATGGGGGGAATCTGATATAACTCACCTCGGAAGCGGCTGAGCGCTTTTTCTAGTGCATCAGGATCGAAGTCGGCTGGGGCCCGTTCGATCACCTTGCCTTCAGCATCCAAGGTATCGGTTCCAGCTCCAAAGGCGATGGTCGCTTCGTAACACTTATCCAGAAGGTGGTAGTACCGAAGGATCCTCGTGGCCTTGCCCACGCCAACGAGAAGTACCCCCGAGGCCATGGGATCGAGGGTGCCAGCATGACCTACCCGCTTCTCACGATATAAACGGCGCAGCTCGTCTACTACGTCGTGACTGGTAGGGCCTTTGGGCTTCAGGACGGGGAGTATCCCCGAGGCTCCCATCGTGGAAGATTTTCTAGGATAGCTTGGATGGTCTCGGAAACATTGCGATCGCTCGTGAAGCCTGCCGCCATCTTGTGCCCACCGCCGCCGAACAATCCGGCCACTTGAGCGACGTCAACCCTTCCCAAAGATCTAATTGAAGCTTTTACTACTCCAGGGTTCAGTTCCTTTACAAGGATCGCCACGTCTGCCTCGCTTGTCTGTCGCAGCACATCTATGTAGTTCTCGGTCTCAGAGGCATGGACACCGTAGCGCTGCAAATCCCGGTAGTCGAACCAGGAGTAAACAGCACCCGCATCTTTGTCTAACTGAGCTCTCTCGACTACCAGAGCGAGCAACTTGAGAACGGGCAGACGACTCTCTTCGAATACTTTTCGCGAGATACCGGCGATGTCTAAGCCCACGGAAGCTAAGTTCGCGCAGATCGCGAACACCCGTGGACTGGTGTTCTGGTATTGGAAGCGGCCCGTATCTGTTGCAATCCCTACGTAAAGACACGTCGCCACGTCAGGGCTCAATGCGGCTCCGATGTGGGCCAAGAAATCATAGACAATCTCTGAAGACGAGCTGGCCTCTGGAAAAATCAAATTCACACTTCCATACCCTGAATTGGAAGCATGGTGATCGAAAACAATAATGTCAGACGCCGCGTCCAATGCATCTGACAACTCCGCTGTCCGGTCACGACTGGCACAATCAAAGGTCACCGCTACATCAGCGTTGAGCTCCCTTGCTGTCTCAGGTGGAGCTAAGAGGTCGACACCCGGGAGCCATCGGTACTGAGGAGGCACGACGAAGGGCTCCGGAAACGTGGACACCGCTTCCTTGGAAGATGCAGTGAGAAAGTGCATCATGGCTAGCATGGATCCAAGGGCGTCTCCGTCCGGAGACATGTGGCACACGAGAAGCACTCTCTCAGCTTTGTCAAGAACTCTAGCGGCCAGGTCGAGTTGGTCACAAGGCTCGGGACCCCCAAGTACAGGAGTCGCAGGTGCCCATCGGTTGCCTTCACTCACTGAAACCGGCCTCTTTTCACAGTAAAGCCATCCTCGGGGCTGACGCTAGCCTCCGCAACAACTCCAGCCTCGCGCTGCAGATCGCTGTGGCTCACGACAGCATTGTTGGAGGTGGAGACCCTCGCTATCTCTGCAAGCCGCTCCTCAACGGATATACCTCGTACGATGCCCTCATCAACCTTGAATCTCAACTTGGGCACCCGCTTCATCCGGACTTGGTGAGCAAGCGAGGTTCTCAACCTCCCTTGTGATCTCTCGAGAGCTGTTTGGGCTGCGGCGACAGCGTCAGCGCCTCCTCGCACGAAAAAATAAACAGTAGCGAGGTCAAGATCTACACCAACGTCGACGCCAGTCACCACCGCATCCTGTAGGGATGGGTCGGCCATCCTTGCGAGCTCTTCGGAGATCGCCTGTCTCAGCAGTGCAGCGAGGCGCCGGGCTCGCCGGCTGCTAAAAACCCCGAAGTCTTCCATACCAGCTGCACTCACAATCTGTCTAAATAAGAAATTTCCAAATCTATTATCTCGACTTCAGGATAGGACATAATAAAGCGCTCTATCTGGCGCGTTGTCTTTGAAATCTGGAAAGCCTCCGTCGATACGACGCCGATTCCGATGGTGGCCCTACCGATGAGATCATGAAAATCGACTTCGGTCGCCGAGACGTTGAATTTGCGTCTCAAAGCCTCCAAAAGAGGCTTGAGAACACGCCGCTTGTCTTTCAGGGAGCGCGTTCCTTCCAGTCTCAGGTCGAAGCGCACGGCCGCGGCGTGCACCGACGCCTACCTATCGCCCTCTCGCTACCTCTCGAACTTCGAAAGTCTCCAAGACGTCGCCTTCCTTTACGTCTTGGAAGGAATCGAGGCCCACGCCACATTCGAAACCAGCCTGGACCTCCTTGACATCCTCTTTGAATCGCTTCAGGCTAGCTATCCGCCCTGTGTATACAACAACACCATCTCTCAGTACTCTCACATCCGATCCACGGGTGATGGTTCCATCTTGTACATAACATCCAGCCACCACGCCCACTCTGGGAACCTTGAATATGGCTCGCACTTCGGCAGCCCCTGTTACCACTTCCTCGGTCTCCGGTTCTAGAAGACCAGAAAGAGCTGCTTCTATGTCTTCGGTTACCTTGTAGATGACATCGTAGGTACGAATCTCCACTCCGGCAATCGCTGCCTGTTTGCGTGCGTTTACGTCGGGTCTAACGTTGAAACCGATAATTAGAGCCTCGCTTGCCTGAGCAAGCCTCACGTCGTTTTCGGTGATTCCCCCGACGGCTCTGTGGACAATTTCCAGCTGGACCTCGGGTCTCTCTAACTTTCTCAGCGCCTCCGTCAATGCCTCGAGCGACCCCTGGGTGTCGGTTTTTAGGATCAGGCCAAGGCGGGACCGCTCTTGGGCTGCCATTCTCTCGTGGATATCCTCTAGCCGGATCACACGCGGGGCTACAGCCTCGGCTTGGCGCTTTGCGAGGACTCTATCCTCCGCTATACGTCGGGCTTCTTTTTCTTCCGCAACAACTCGAAAGTCGTCTCCAGCCTCTGGAACCTGCTCAAATCCGGTTATCTGAACGGGTGTCGATGGGCCCGCCTCTTCCATCGTATGACCGTTTTCGTCGTGCATGGCCCTCACTCTCCCAAAGGTGAGGCCTGCGATAAAAGGGTCTCCTTTCCGGACCGTTCCGCGGCGCACTAGTACGGTCGCAACAGGGCCCTTACCCGGATCGACGTGTGCCTCGATACACACACCTGACCCTGGAGCGTCGGGATTGGCCTTGAGGTCCTCGAGCTCCGCTACGATCAAAATCACATCGAGCAGATCTGGGATTCCTTCACCAGTTTTGGCAGATACCTCGACGCACGGGACAGTGCCACCGAGCTCTTCAACTACCACTTCGTGCTCAGTGAGCTGCGTTTTGACTCGAAGGGGATCTGCTTCGGGTTTGTCAATCTTGTTCAGGGCAACTACAAAGGGCACGCCGGCTGCTCGTATGTGAGAAATCGCTTCTATGGTCTGGGGCATTACACCGTCGTCAGCGGCTACGACGAGTACAGCCACGTCGGTCACGGAAGCTCCCCGGGCTCGCATAGCGGTAAACGCCTCGTGTCCCGGCGTATCAATGAAAGTAATCGACCGTCCGTCGTGAACGACCCGGTAAGCGCCGATGTGCTGAGTGATGCCCCCAGCCTCCCGCTCTACAACATTCGTCTGACGAATCTTGTCAAGCAGGAGCGTCTTGCCGTGATCGACATGACCCATGACAGTGACCACTGGAGGTCTAGGTTTAAGCCTACCTTCGTCTTCAGCAGCCTCTTTTTCCGCTCTTTGAGCCTCCTCCTGACTGCGCAAAACGTCAGGGGTAGCAATCGATACCTCGATTCCAAAAGCCTCACCTAGGAGCTCGACCTCCTCGTCGGTGAGACTCATCGTGACCGACTTCATGTCTCCCAACTCAATCAGCTTCTTTACTACCTCGGACGGAGACACTCCTATAAGAGTCGCAAACTCTGCGACCGTAATCCCCCGTCGGACTTGAACTGAGCTGACTACTGGTACCGACGGCTCTGTCCTCCTCCGAATTTGCCGGACTTCTTCTTCCTCTACGCCACGCTTCTTGAGTTTTTTCCGCCGGGCTGGCGCGGAAACAGGCACCTCTGGAAGCACCTCCACAGCCTCCCAAGATTCCTCCACTGATGTGATGGCGCCCGGCGATTCGTCTGCAGATTCTTCGGTGTCAGATTTGCCAACTTCCGCGGTTACAGGCGCTTCGGTCGAAGGCTCTACTTCCTCCTCGACCCTAACTTTCGCATCTGCAAGTGGTAGAGCTTCACGCACACTGCGGGAGGATGCTTCTACAAGCTTTTTTCCCTCGCTCTTTTGAGATAGAGATTCACTCCTAGGCTTCTCTTTTGAATCTCTCTGCTCGACACCTCCAGGCTCGGAACCGGAAGCCGCGGCCACCGCGGGAGGCGCAGCAGCCTTCCTTCGCCCTAGCTTTTCTTTGGCGGACTGGCTCGTTGGTGCCTTCGGCACCGATTCTTCCTTTTGTACACGCACAGCCCGCCCCAACCTGCGAAGGGTAGCTTGAGAATCTGGCTGTTCGAATCCGGTTGCAGCCGCTTCCAAGAGTTTTTTCTTGCTCGGTCGCTGCTTTTTTGCAGACGATGTCTGCTTTGCCTGTTTTTCTGGTTCCTTCGGTTCGACTTCGGTAGGCTTGGCGGCCGCCGGCTTCGGCCTCTGAACTCCTCTCCTGGCGAGAGTTTTCCTTCTTGTGCCTGCTTTCCGTCTTCCAGCTAACTGAATTCGAACCCTGTCGACCTCACTTTCCTCTAGAACATCCGACTCAGATTTGCCCTCGATACCGAGCTTCACGAGAACTTGGAGCAGCTCTTCCATAGGGATTTCGAGATCTTTAGCGAGCTCTCCTACTTGCTTACCCAATCTTTCTCCTCTGACTCTTTGCCACCCTCACCCTGGGTTTCGATCCCTCGATCTTCAATAGGCTTGCTTTGTCGCATCCGCTGCATAAGCTCCGAACTTGAATCCCTGAAGCCGGTAGATGCTGCCATTTGAATCGCTTTCAAAACATCCGATACCAGAGAGACCGAGCCTGTGGAAACGTTGATACGCAACGCCTTCTCGAGCCTTGATACCTTGAGGGACGACAGGCAAGTATCCGCAAAGCACACGTATGCACCCCTACCCGGCATCGAGCCGACCGGATCTATCTCGACCCGGCCATCCTTTGTTGCAACGATTCTCAGCATTTCCTGTTTTGGCGCTTTTCTCCTACACCCAACACACGTGCGCAATGGCACGTGTCTGCCTCTGACTTTCTGGCGCACTCGATCTTGGTGTTACTCCCTCAGCTCGCATCGCTTGCTTGGGCTAAAGCTTGGCTCGGTGGTATTTCAGATGCGTTGCTATCAGATCCCTCTTCGTCAGATCCAGTCGGCAACTCTCCTGTCACTATTGACTCCTCGGTAGTCGATTCACTGACCTCTGGCCCCTGTCCCACACCAGTAGCATCCGCCTCCACATCTTTTGCGGGTGTGTCTGCCCTCTGGGCAACTTCTGCCTCAGCAGACTGTTCAGCTTCCTCGGCTACCTGAGACTCGCTTTTTATGTCAATGCGCAAGCCGGTAAGCTTTGCCACTAGTCGTGCGTTTTGCCCCTCTCTTCCAATTGCCAATGACAGCTGATGGTCCGGTACCACAACGTGCGCAGTCTCAGTCTCTTCATCTATCTCGACACTTTTTACAGTGGCTGGCTGTAAAGCGTTGGCGACGAATTTTCTTGGATCCTCGCTCCATTCGACGATCTCGACTTTCTCACCTCGGAGCTCGTTCACGACCGCTCGAACCCTAGACCCCCTCTGTCCTACGCAGGCTCCAATTGGATCTTTCTCGGGAATATTGGATTTGACTGCAATCTTTGTACGCTGCCCAGGCTCCCTAGCGATGGCTTTGATCTCCACCGTACCATCCAAAATCTCTGGAACTTCAAGCTCGAAGAGGCGCCGGACTAGGTCTGGATGAGTCCGCGAGACCTTTATCTGAGGGCCTTTCGATGCCCTGCGTACTTCGGTTATATAGGCCCGAACTCGGCTCCCTGGCTCGTAACGCTCCCCAGGCACTTGCTCTGCTTGGGGGAGCAAAGCTTCGATCTGACCCAAGTCGAGTAGCAAGAATCGGGGGTCGGTCTGTCGTACGATTCCTGTAACAAGCTCTCCCTCCCGGCCAGCGAACTCTCTAAACTTTTGCTCACGTACGATTTCTCGGATCCTCTGGGCCATTTGGTGCTTAGCAGTCTGAGCGGCTATCCGCCCAAAGTTGTCAGGGGTGTCTTCCCACTCACGCACGAGGTTTCCTTCTTCGTCATACTCTTGGGCGTAGACGTGAATGTCGCCGGTTTCGGGATCTATCGTTACCCGGGCATCTTGTGCAGCTCCAGGCATACGTTTGTAGGCAATCACTAGAGCATTGGCCAAGGCGTCGAGGATCATCTCGAAAGGGATGTCCTTCTGGCGCGCTATGGTCCGCAGAGCCTCGAGAATTTCAAGTTGTTCTGGGCGTTTCACTGTTCCTCCGATAACTCTTTGCGGGCCTAGCACTCACCAATCGAACACTGTCCTTGCAGACTTCAAATCCTCGTAAGCGACTTCGACGGATCCCTCTTCGCTGTGAACCTTAACCCCTCGAGGCATTGCCTCCTCCAGCACGCCCTCGACAACGGACCCTCCTTTTAGCACCAGCCGAACCGACTCCCCTATGGCCCGCTCGAAGTCTCGAAACGTCGAGAGGCTGCGTTCAAGCCCCGGCGAGGAAACCTCAAGGATGTAGCTGCTCTCGATCGGGTCCAACTCGTCCAAAAGAGAGCTGACCACCTCTGATACTTCTTCGCAAAGACCAATATCGACACCCGAGGGCCGATAGATCGTGATCCGAAGCAACCGCCGCCTCTTCGGCCCGGTCAATTCGGCACCCACCAACTCGACTCCCATAGCCGTCAGTAGGTTTTCTATTCTCTCGAGGACTTCACCGGCAAGCTGTGCCATGGATACGATCCTCTTTTGTCTGGTTTCCCGCCGCAGACGCTGTTTCGGCAAAAAAATAGTGGGCACATGCCCACCGGATAAACAATCAGGCCCTTTGTGGCGGATTATAGCACCGGCCTGGAACTACCTTGATTACATAACTGAGCGCTCCCCTGCAGAAAACAAAAGCAGCAGCGTCAGGGCTTTTTAGTGATCGCCCTTATCCGAAGCGTCCTTTGTGCAACCTTGTTTGGATCGATCTTTTGTGAGCGGAGTTGTGCGGCTTCTCTCTCCGCTTCAGCAGCTGCTACCGCGTCAGCCTGTTCTAGCCTTTTTTCCACTCCTTCTCGGGCAACTCGTTCAGCCTCTTCGACTAGCTCGTCGACCATTGCCCGATAGGGATCGTCGGTGCTCTTGTCTAGCTTGATAACTCGTACCACGCTCCCTTTGACGAACAAGTGCGCACCAGACCTCCCCGCAGCCAAACCGAGGTCGGCTTCTCTGGCTTCACCCGGACCATTGACCACACATCCCATAACTGCGACCTGCAAAGGAAGTCCTCGCTCTCTTAGCTCGTCCCTAGCCATAGTGGCTAACTTGATCACGTCAATCTCGGCCCGCCCACAGCTAGGACACGCAACAAGGTCAACCCCGCTTCGTTCTCGCAATCCCAACGCCTCTAGGAGCGATCGCCCAGCTCTGGCCTCTTCGACAGGATCGGCGGCCAGCGAAAACCGGATCGTGTCTCCGATTCCCTCGGCCAATAGGGTGCCAATACCTGCAACCGACTTGACCAAACCCTCAGGTAGTGGTCCGGATTCGGTAACACCTAAGTGAAGGGGGTAATCGCATCGCTCGGCTAGCATCCTGTATGCCGCAATCATGAGCGGCACCGACGACGCCTTGACAGAGATCTTGATATCGCGAAATCCCTCCCCTTCTAGAAGTGCCGCTTCCGCAAGAGCCGACTCGACTAGGGCTTCGGGGGTCGCTCCTCCAAAGCGTGCATAAAGATCTTTGTCGAGCGATCCTGCATTTACGCCTACGCGAATGGGGATCCCGGCTTTTTTGGCGGCACGTGCCACCGCCCGTATGTGCTCAGGGTTGCGTATGTTGCCGGGATTTACACGGACACCATGAGCTCCTGCCTCTATAGCCGCCAGAGCCAGTCTGTACTGAAAGTGGATGTCAGCGATTATAGGAACCGGAGAGCGAGGAACGATCTCAGCTAAAGCCTCAGCCGCTTCCTCTTCGTTACAAGTCACTCGAACAATGTCGCATCCCGCAGCAGCTAGGGAATAAATCTGCTGCAAAGTGCCTTCAACGTCGGCTGTCTTTGTAGTTGTCATAGACTGGACACTTACCGGTGCATCGCCGCCTACCGGAACCGATCCGACCCAAATCTTGCGGCTCCTGCGCCTAGGTAAGCCGAAAGCTATGAAGGTCGATTTCGAATCCATGTCTTTTACCACTACCGGAAAGGATTGGATATCGGGTTCGTAATGTCCAGATAAATTGACGTGACAGCGAGGAACAAAAAAAGTGCTATCACACCAGCAGCAATTGGAGCGAGCTTACGGATGTCCACTCGGACCTCTTTCCCCTTTATGGCACCGGCGATCTTTTCATAGACAGCTACTGCGAGGTGCCCGCCGTCCAAGGGGTACAGTGGTAAGATATTGAAGATTCCCAAGAACACGTTGAAAATCACTATCACGAACAGCAAGTGTTCCCACCCAGCTTCCGCAGCTTGGGCGCTTATTTGTCCCAGACCGACTACCGAAACGAACCTGCTCTGGTTGGCTTCCTCGTCGGATCTTCCCGCAAGAAGTCCCAAATATCTCTTCAGATACGACGGAGTGAAGAAGTTCTTGATTGCGCTGATTCCCCCGGCACTCATCCACGCCATGTACTTCCCAGCCCGCAGAACAGCACCAGCGGGATTGTCGGCTACGCGCTCCGTCCCTACAACTATTCCAATAAAGGGGCGGGGACCCTCCTCTCCGTCGAAAGGAGGCCGTTGCGCCACCGTGACCGGTATATCCACGAGGGATCCATCTCGTACGACAGTGAAGACGACCGTGTCTCCGATTCGAGAGGAGAGGACCTCCCGTACATCGTTCCAAGAAGTGATGGCTAATCCATCAGCTGCCACGAACTCGTCACCGGGCCTAAGGCCAGCTAGTTCGGCCGGGGTCGGCTTCGAACACTCTGGGGGCTCGGTCAGATCCGCCGGCGATCCATTTACCTCCCGGTGTCGTTCGCACCCCGGAGGCGGCACCAATCCAGCGATCTTAGGGATCGGTCTCTCCTGATCAGGCAACGCACCCGACATGGCCAAAATCACAAGCAAAACGAAGGCTAGCAACGCGTTCGCCATCGGACCCGCTGCTACAACCATTGCCCTCTGGCCGAAAGGCTTACCGGCATAAGTGAACTCTCTGTCGGACTCCTCGATGTCCTCGTAAGCGCTCATTCCGGTGATCTTGACGTAACCACCAAAGGGGAGAGCTTTGATTCCGAACTCCGTCTCGACCTCACGAGTGTCTTCGGGACTACCGCCCCGCACCAAAGATCTGCGCTTTTTTGACCAAAGGCGGGGCCCAAAACCGAAGAAAAACTCGGTCACCTTCATGCCCGAGCGCCTAGCAGCGTAGTAGTGTCCGAACTCGTGGAACATCACTGCTACAAAGAGCGCCACAAGGAAGGTGCCAACCCCAACGACGCCAGCTGGCGCCAGCGCCAGGAAAATTGCGGATGCCCTCGTCGTCACTGTCGTGACACTCCCGTTGAGTACGACTCCCCGTTGAGCCGGGTGGTCTCAAAACGCATAACGATCCTTACTCGACGCGCACCGATGTGCGATCAGCCACTACCTCTGCTGCTATGCCTCTAGCCCGGCGGTCCAAAGCTATCAACCCATCGAGATCTCCTGGAGCCTCAAGAGGTGCTCTCTCCAGCGCCGCCTCTATCACGGCGGGAATCTCAACGAAACTCAACTTCTTCTCCAAGAAGGCAGCTACGGCCACTTCGTTAGCGGCATTTAGCACACACGGTGCCCCCCCTCCGAGGCGCCCTGCTTCGTACGCTAGGCTCAAGCACCGAAAAGTTTGTGTATCCGGAGGCTCGAAATGAAGGTCCAGCGCGCCTCCCCATGACATTGCTCCGGCCTTGTCCTGGTAACGCACCGGATAACCGAGCGCAAAGAGAATCGGGTTCTCCATGTCTGGCTCAGCTAGATGGGCAAGGCAGGACCCGTCCGTAAATTCGGCTATCGCATGGACAATGCTCTGTGGATGGACAACAACTCTTATCGATGAGTAGTCCAACCCGAACAGCCAGTGAGCCTCGATTACCTCCAACCCCTTGTTCATCAGAGTTGCTGAATCGATCGTGATTTTGGGCCCCATCTTCCAAGTCGGATGAGCCAAAGCCTCTTCGGGAGTCACAGCGACTAGCTCGGCAAGACTCCTCCCCCTGAATGGACCACCGGAGCAGGTGAGGCACACCGCTGCAACCTCGGAAAATTCCCAACCCCTAAGACACTGAAGCAGTGCCGCGTGCTCGGAGTCGACTGGAACTATCTCTCCGCCTCCCTCCCTTATAGCTGCTTCTACTAAGGGTCCTCCAGCTACCAGGCTCTCCTTGTTGGCAAGAGCGAGGCGCTTGCCACCTTGAAGAGCTGCGAGTGTAGTGCGAATACCGGAAAAACCCACGATCCCGTTGATCACGACATCGATCTCTGGGCGCCCGATCTCCTCTAGCAAAGCTTTTTCTCCGGTTCGAAAATGTCCTAAGAAACCAGCTGCACGCAGCCTCGATTCGATTTCGCGACATCGATCCGGCTCAAGATCGTCGCGGGTGAGGACGACGACATCGGGTTTGAGCAGCGATGCAGCTCTAATCAGGCCGTCGACGTTAGAGCGAGCTGCCACCATCACGGCGCGAAACGCATTCGTGTGCCGCTGAATAACTCGCACAGCTTGCTGGCCTATGGATCCGGTCACGCCCAAAATGGCCACGCCCTGAGGGTGCTCTCCCGAGGCGCTAGATTTCGGCTTGGCGATGTCTACTAGTGGCGTACGTCCAACAGAAGAAGTCTCTGGATTAATCACTGCGCACGCCCTTCCGGTGGGTGAGCGAGCCAATTGCGCCACAAAAACATACGATAGCCTGGTTGACGGTACGACAACTGGTCCTAGCCGGGGCTACTACCTGCATAGCTCAGGCCTCTCACACCCCAGCAAAGTAAAGAAACACCGCAAAGGCCGGCACCGCAGCTAATAGCGAGTCGATCCGGTCGAGCATTCCCCCGTGCCCTGGAAGAATCGATGACATGTCTTTCAGCCCCAAACTGCGCTTTAGGAGCGACTCGCTAAGGTCCCCCAAAGCCGACGCTGTATACACCACTAAAGAGGCAACTAGAGCTTTGGGAAAGGTCCAGTATGCGAATGAACCACCGGCTATGCGCCCGACAGCCCCAAATGTCGTAGCAACCAAAAGAGCTACTCCCAGACCGAAAACATAGCCTTCTAGCGACTTGTGCGGGCTTATCGTCCGTGCGACAAAGTGTTTCCCAAAACGCTTTCCTCCTAGATAACCGGCCACGTCCGATCCAATCGCTATCGCAAGAGGGAAAGTGACAACCACCCGCCAGTTCGTAGGAGGATCTGGAAATCCCATCACAACAAGAGCTATAGCACCTGCGACGCCGAGATAGACGAATCCAAAGATGGTCGAAGCCAAGTTAGCAATTGGAGAAGTCTTGATGACACCCGTCGTGTACCAGAGAGTGGAACTTAGCAAAACAGCTACCAGTCCAAAGGCTGCTCCTATCCGCCCTTGTTTTGCAGTGGCCACAAAGGTCAAAAGCGTACCCAAAAGCATGACTATGGCTGCCGGCTGAAAACCCGACTTTCTCACTGCATTCACAAACTCGATCTCGGCAACGATGATTACGGCGAACGCTAAGAAGGCGAAGTATCCCGGCCCTGCGAGAAGCAATCCAAGTGCTATTGCCCCAAAGACTATGCCCGTTATAACTGCGACTGGAAGATTTCTGGATTTGACAGCCTCAGCCTGCGGTGCCTCCAGAGGCCCGTCTGGCACTTCCAATTTTTCCTCGGTTTCGGGGACATGCTCTTGCGAGGAAACAGAGCCGGATGAGTCATTGCCTTCGCTAAGTTGGTCTGCCAAACCATTCTCTGTCCCTTCGACATCGCCTTCGGACAGTGGGGTCTCGTCAAAATGATCGGGCGGAAATTCGATATCTTCGGAACCCGTGACTGCCTCGCCGGAAAAGGGTTCATCGACTAGAGGATCTGGCTCTGCGTGAAGATCTGGCTCATCTATGGCCGCAGAATTGTCAGTATCGGAGGAGTCCTCTCTAGCCCATTCAGCGGTGATCTCTTTCCACGTCTCCTCTTCGGATTCCCAATGCTCGGGATCGTCCCGCCAACCCACAGGAGTCACACCCGCCTCTGGCCTGGAAGGGTCCGTAACTGGCTCGGCCTCTAGGCTTCCGAGAGACTCCTGAAAGTAAGAAGACACCTCTGAGTCAGGGGGCGGAGTGAGAACAGTCGCTTCGTCAATAGGACTCTTAGCCCCAACTGTGGAATGGGAACCGTCGCTGGGTACCGCTTGCAAATGGTCCCGACCGCCCCTCTCGGGATTCCTCTCTGGAGGAAGGATCCCAAAGACGACAGGTGCGATTTCGTCATCATCCCCTTCAAGCTCCGCAAGGGCCTCTGACAGCTCTAATGGCTCGCTACTGGAAGTAGTTGTCTCTTCGGCTGAAAACGCCCGGCTTTCTCGTGAAGTAGATTCGTTCCCATTCGCTATGGGCTGCGTCTCTGAAGGCCCTGGCTCGGCGCCGGTCGATCTTGCAGCTTCCTTGAGAGGGGCGAAAGCCGGGACATCTGGTAGGTCTGCCGATGCGGAAGCCCGTACCGAAAAGTCCTCCTCTTGGGTCTCGAAGGCTTCCGACACCTCGGCAGCTGCTTCTCCTTCTTTGGCCTCTCTGCGCCTTTTTTTCCAAAAAGAGGACTTTCCCTTTGGCATCTATACCTCTAGTAGTTCGGCCTCTTTTCGGGCCAACATCCCATCTATTTCTCCAATGTAATTGTCCGTGAGCTCCTGTAACTTTCTCTCCGCTCGCTTGAACTCGTCCTCAGGAAGATCGCCACTCTTCTTGGCTTTCTCCAACGTCTCCCTGGTATGGCGGCGTATGTTTCGAATAGCCACTCGACCCTCTTCAGCCCTTGCATGTACCAACTTCACAAGCTCCTTTCGACGCTCTTCCGTAAGGGGAGGAATTGAAACCCGAATCACCGAGCCGTCGTTAGAGGGTGTCAGACCCAAGTCAGAGGTAATAATTGCCTTCTCGATTGCTGGAATCGAGCCCTTGTCGAAGGGGGTGATCACTAAAAGTCTAGGTTCTGGCGCAGATATCTGCGCGAGCTGGACTAGAGTCATCTCGGTACCGTAGTACTCGACCTTAAGCTTTTCCAAAAGAGCAGGGTTTGCTCGGCCAGAACGGATGCCAGCGAACTCCTCCTGGGTGGCCAGGATGGCCTTTTTCATCTTGGCCTCTGCATCGTTGAGCTCTTCGTCAACCACTTTGACCTCCCAAGGATCTACGCTACAACCGTGCCGATCGGCTCACCCAACACCACTCGCTTGATGTTTCCAGAAGTCCACAAGTCGAAAACCACGATGGGTAGCTTGTTGTCCATGCACAGCGAAATAGCCGTCGAATCCATGACCTTGAGACCCATGTTGAGGACGTCAATATAGGAAAGCGAGTCGATCTTGGTTGCGGAAGGATTGGAGCGAGGATCGTCTGTGTAAACGCCATCGACAGAGGTAGCCTTGAGCAATGCCTCGGCTCCTATCTCGGCAGCTCTTAGGGCTGCGGTGGTGTCGGTCGTAAAGTACGGATCGCCAGTGCCTGCGGCAAATATGACAACTCGGCCTCGTTCAAGATGCCGTAATGCACGGCGCCAGATGTACGGCTCGGCAATCTGTTGCATCGTGATTGCAGTCTGCAGCCTTGTTGGAACACCGTAGCGCTCCAATCCGTCCTGCAGAGCTAGAGCGTTAATTACGGTGGCCAACATTCCCATGTAATCGCCGACCGTTCTATCAATTCCGTGCTGGTGGCCAGCTCCGCCACGGAATATGTTTCCACCGCCCACAACTATTCCCAGTTGTACTCCGAGCCGCTTTACCTCCGCCACCTCCTCAGCGATTGTCCGGACTCGACCAGGATCGATCGTCATTCCAGACTCACGCCCCGCGAATGCCTCTCCGGAAAGCTTCAAGACAACCCGGCGATACTTCAATCCAACCTGACCCTCCGCGCCATCCTCCTCCACGGGAGGAATTCTCACTCGGGAAACGTCGTCGACGACTCTTGCGGGCTTGACGAAAGCCATCCCCGGCTCTGACTGTTCTTTATGTGACGAATCGCTCACTTCTTGTCCTATGCCTTGCGCCTTGAAGAGCTTCGCTTCAAGTTTCTCACGCAAGACTGAGTGAAGGTAACTACATGCGGTACCAGTTCGAGGCCGGTGCCTCGCGCGCTGCCTGGACTGCTCGATAGTCGAAGCGTCAGACCTCTTCTCCTACGGCAAACCTCACGAATCTGGAGACCCGCACGTTCTCGCCAACTTTGGCACCCAGCTCGGCGATTAGCTCGCCCACCGTGCGTGAGTCGTCTCTTACATAGGGCTGGTCTACTAAGCAGAACTCTTTATAGAAAGCATTTAGCTTTCCGTCTACGATCTTGTCTATGACATGATCTGGCTTGCCCTGGTCCCTTGCACTTTTCTCGGCAAGCTCTCTCTCTTGGCGAATCACATCTGGGGGCACTTCCGATCGATCGAGCCAGCGAGGTTTCGCAGCGGCGACGTGCATGGCGATCTCTTTCGACAGCTTTATGAACTCCTCGCTCTTGGCTACGAAATCGGTCTCGCAATTCAGTTCTACGAGTACACCAACGACGTCTCGCCCGAACTGTTTGTGAAGGTAGGAACCAATTACGCCCTCTCTGGCCACTCGTCCCATTCGCTTTTGGGCACCGGCCAGACCCTTCTCTCTCAAGATTTTTCGAGCCTGCTCTAGGTCGCCTCTCGCATCCTCTAAAGCCTTCTTGCAGTCCATCATTCCAGCACCGGTCTCTTCGCGGAGCTGCTTCACCGCGTTTATATCAGTGGTCATTGTCCCGTCCTATCCTCGTGCTCTAAGTCTCCTTCCTCTCGGTTCATCTCCTCGCTAGGAGGTGTACCGATAGAACCAGTCTCTCGGGAAGAGGGGGCAAGTCCGGCAAAAGCCTTGCTCTTCTCGAATTGGGTCTTTCCCTTTTCGATAGCATCTGCCAGGATCCTCGTGATGAGAGAGTCTGAGCGAATCGCATCGTCGTTAGCGGGAATGACATAGTCAACGAGGTCAGGATCGCAGTTGGTGTCAACGATCGCAACGATTGGAATACTCAAGCGACGGGCCTCTGTAACAGCTATGCACTCCCGGTTGATGTCTATTACATACAGAGCGTCGGGAAGCCGGTTCAGATCCCTAATGCCTCCGAGGTTCCGAGCTAGCTTCTCCCGCTCCCTTTGTAACCTCATTACATCCTTTTTCGGAAGGCTCTGAAGCTCACCGGTGGCCTCCATTGACTCCAACTCGCGCAAGTAGTAGATTCGCCGCCTAATGGTCTCGAAGTTGGTGAGGAGCCCACCTAGCCAGCGGTGGTTGACATATGGCATACCAAGTCGCTCGGCTTCCTCGGCAATGACGTCTCTGGCTTGGGGCTTGGTACCCACCATTAGAACTATTCCGCCCCGTGAAGTCAGATCCTCTAAGAACGCGTAGGCCTTCTCCAATCCCTCTATCGTCTTTTCCAGATCTATGATGTAAAGGCCATCACGGCGCCCGTAGATGTATGGGCGCATCTTCGGGTTCCAACGGTGGGTTTGATGGCCAAAGTGAACGCCAGCCTCCAGAAGCTGGCGAGCCGTTACTAGAGCCGACTTGCGCTCCACAGCTGATCCTCCTGTTGTCACGGTTGTCCTCTGCTTCCGCTTCTAACCGTTCAGCGTTCGGAAGTTAGCCGCGTCGGTCACCGCGACAGCGGAAGCATGCGAAATAAGGCAGCTCTAATCGTGCTGCCGGCCGCCAAGTCTAGCATTTGTTTGTTTGGGATCCCCATCGCTATGAAAAGGGTCCGCTATGCCAGGGCGCTACTATGCCCATGTTCAGCCCAACGCTAGCAGGGAGTCAACGAGAATGTCTCTGGTGCGCTCGAGCCCGACAGTCGTGAGTGCCGACTCCGATGTAGCCTGGGCTATCTCTTCGGGTGACTGGCACACCGTACGGTTCGATGCCGCTGCCTCGATAGCAGCTATCGTTCTTGGATCTGTAGCAATTTCGCTGTGTGCGTCGACTCCATTCGCGCCGGTGTGAAAGATCACGTTGTTGCCCCCATCTACTAGTGTCTCGTAGGCGGGGACGACGATGTCGGTGGAGGCCGAAATCGAAGTCGTCGGTACGTTGTCAGGGGCCCGCGAGCCCAGCTCCCTCATGAACTGGGATCCCCACGCTAACTGGCTGAGCGACTTTGAGTCGAGGGGCGGAAGTCCCCAGCCCGAAGCCGATGCGAGCACGTATCTACCCTTCTCGCTCGAGAAAGCGCGCAGAAAATCGGCAGCCCCACCCGAGCCCCGGTTGGGCGTGGCTATCGTAACCAGAGCATCGACCCGGGTCGCAGCCTCGCCTTTCCACTCTCTGGCTTCCAACTCCCTTAGAGCTGCGCGGGCCACTATCCCCCCTTGGGAATGCCCCACCACGATTATTTTTCTGTTCGGATTGGCCTTCTTGACGGCCTCGATTTGAGATGCGAGGATTTCAGCCGAAACTCTGATGTCTTGGTAGGTGTCCGAAGGTCCATACGGCCTCGGAACGACCGTTCCATCTGCCGACACATCGAAACCTGCGTAGGAAAAGTGGATCACCTTGTGACCTTTCGCTCGCAGCGCTTCTGCAAGATCCACAGGTACCCCGGACCCTGAAGAACTTGATCCGAGGCCCGAGATAGCTACGTACACAAAGTCATTTGGATCTTCGTAGTCGTCCCGAGACGGCATGTTTCTCTTGGGTGGCGTCACCGCTGTTCTCCGCCTTGGTTCCTGGAAGGTCTCTTGGCTCGTCGCCAGCGGAACGCACTCGCTGCCTCGCTTGGCTCTTTCTGCGCCGTATCTAGCGAGAGCCGCGGCCTGTTCTTCGAGAGCTACTGCTAAAGCAGCGGGCTTGAGGGATTCGTCGAAAAGGTTGTTCAAGCGCGTCCTAATTTTGGATTGGAGTTCAGCCGAACGATCCTGGCCTCTCCTGCGAATTTTTTCTGCTATCTGCGGATTGAGCGGATCAAAGACGAGGGCAGCTTGAGTCGCTGTCGAAATCGGAATGCTTGCCAAACTCGCAAGCCACACCGCAAGCGTCTCAGAAGCATCTCTAATAGCCAACCGGATCGCGCTCGCCATGGCGTGATCAGCTCTTGTGGCAAAGTCGGCGACCACCGCTGCTTGACCCAAAAGCCTATCTCCCAGCCGTTTGGATCGCTCGAGCACCTCGGCTATCAAAGAAGAGCCCCGCTGGAGAGCCGATCCGACACTGCCCCCACAATCCACGAGCAAGACACTACATCCTCTTGCGATGCGCATTCCGTCTCCGCGTCTAGAGGAGGCTTTATAGTCGTCCGCACTCGGGGAGACCCCAAACAACGGAGAAGCCCCAGGAGTGTGCGAAGGTTCTGCGACTGATTTCTTCGGTGGCGATGAGTCAGAAGGAGGGGGAAGAAGGACCGGTGAAAATCCGATTGTATAAGGAAGAGGGTCTACGTAGCGCTGCTCGATCCTCAGCGAGAAATGGATTCCCCAGGTGCCTTTTCCATGAAGGTTCCCTGGGGTTGCGAGCGGAGCACCTCGTCTTACCTCGACGCCTTGCTCAACCCAGATCGCACCCACGTAAGAGTAAGACGTCGCCCATCCACTAGGGTCTCTCACAGTAATCGATCTAACCCCAGCGACTTCGCCAGCAAACGTTACGGTGCCTTGATGGGCGGATTTTACAATCGCGCCTGGAGCTGACGTGATGTCTATCCCGCGGTGCCCCGGCCCATAGGGATGTTCGGCGCTGAAATACGCTACGATTTCGCCTTGAAGCGGCCACCTTAGTAGTGGGGGAGGTTCGGGCGCCGAGACCGACGAGGCTGTCTGCGGCACAGCAGAATTTCGGTCGGAAACCATACTTGCCGGAGTGTCGATAGCAGCGTGGGCTAGTGGAGCAATGCCAAACCGGCCAAGTCCGAAGATTCCCAGAACGATTCCGAAAAGCAGCGGACGTAGAGCACCCCGCACTGCAACCCCCCTCGTTTGCCGATGCTCTCGCACCGGCTTGACTCATAACCGATCAAGAAATCCTTTCTTGGAGAAAACGAGACGGCTTCTAAGGCAACTCCCAGGTCAACTCGGACGATACAACCAACAAGCGCTTGTCCGACAGGAAAGAAATCACTCTACCTCCGTGAGATTTTCCACTCATGGATGGGATCGAATGAAAGAGTCTACGTCTTTGAGGATTGCCAGTAGCGGCAGACGGCCGCAGGAGCTAGTTCTTACGAATAAGAAAGACTAAGGTGACTTAGCGAGCCATAGCCCTGCGCCGCACTGGGATCCGATCAGGACGGTCACCGGGCTGATCCATAAGTTTGGCTCTGAGCTGAAGTATGGCCTTTGTATGTATCTGGCAAACCCTCGACTCGGTAACGCCGAGAACCTGACCTATCTCGGCGAGCGTCAGGCCCTCGAAGTAGTAGAGGGTAACCACGATCTTCTCTCTTTCGGACAGCTTGTTGATTGCCTCGGCCAGTACCGTCTTGACCTCTTCGATCTCGTAAGCGGCACCGGGCTCCTTTATCTTCTGATCAGGCAGAGTGTCGCCGACTGTTGGGCTTTCACCACGCTCGGAAGTCATGTGGATCAATTCGTCTAGCGCCACAACACCCACGAAACTGATCTGGCTGTAGATGTCCTCGAGATCTTTGAGCTCGATGCCCATGTGCTTGGCGATCTCTTCGTCAGTCGGTGGACGCTTTAGGACCTGCTCCAGTTCGGAGATGGCCTTCTCTACATTCCGGGCTTTTTGCCTTACCGACCGGGGAACCCAGTCGATTGCCCGGAGCTCGTCGATGATCGCACCCTTTATCCTCGAAATAGCATAGGTCTCGAACTTGTTTCCGCGTGCCGGATCGAACTTCTCGATAGCATCGATCAGCCCGAAGATTCCATAAGAGACGAGATCGGCTTGTTCAATGTTGTTGGGAAGGCCCACCGAAACCCTTCCTGCCACGTACTTGACCAGTGGCGCGTAGTGAAGGATCAGCTTGTCGCGCAGGGCTGGATCCCCCGTTTCCTTATACTTCTGCCAGCAAGCCTGGATCTCTGCCGAGTTGTCCAAGTAATTCTCGCCTCAGCTACCCCGAAAGCCCGGAGCTACGGCTCCCC